>CALILB010000084.1 GCA_938016625.1 uncultured bacterium
CCATACTCTGGATCTCATCGAGGAGTATGCCGACGAGGCGCTCTGGTTGGAGGGTGGCTCGAAGCGCATGCTGGGAGCTCCGCGTCGGGTGGCGGACGCCTACCGTCAGGGAGTGGCCGAGGAGGAAGGTCGACTTCATCGCGAGGCCAAAGAGCAACGGCTTCAGGAGGATGGGGCGGAGCCGCAAAATGGCGTCGAGGGCTCGGCACGCTGGGGCTCACGACAGGCGGAGATAGAGGCGGTGCGGATGTTGGATGCCGGCGGGCAGGAGCGCTACCACCTGGAGAGCGGTGACGCGATCACCTTCGAGATCGATGTTCGCTGCCGCGAGCCGCTGACCGATTTTGTCTTTGGTGTCGGCGTCTCTACCCCCCGCGGAACCGAGGCGTGGGGAACCAATACCCATCTGGAGGGCTTTACATCGGAGGCCCTCGAGGGTGCTACGACAGTCCGTCTCTTCTGTCCCGCCTTGCGGCTTGCCCCGGGCGAGTACCTCCTGGATGTGGCCGTCCACGCCCGCGACGGGTATCCTTACGACTATCGGCGGAGTATTTTGGGCTTTACCGTAACCTCCCCCCACGGAGGTGTGGGGATCTACTTCCCCGAGCACCGATGGGAGTTCGACCCGTCTGTCCGGTGGAAGAAGCGACCCTAGCTTCCAGACTCATCAGCCCTGAGAGATGACCATCTCGAGCGACAGTCCCAGCAAGCTCCTGGTCCTGCTATGGATGCTCGTCTCGATCTGGGTCGGCACTTGTCGCTCGACCGCGGCTCCCAATTCTGGTCAAGAGTTGAGACGCTGGGCCGAAGGACCGGTCTCCTGGCTGCTCCAGCCCGAAGAGTGGAAACAAATGCGCCAGGCAGACGGGCCCGGCGAAGCGATGGCCCTTATCGAAGAGTTCTGGGCCAGAAGGGATCCCGATCCGGCGACAGAGGGGAATGCCTTTCGCGAGAGTTTCTTCCGCCGGGTCGAGGCCGCCGACATCCTCTACTCCGAGGATTCAAGAGAAGGGAGCATGACCGATCGTGGGCGGGCCCTGATCCTGCTGGGCTCCCCGAGCGTGGTGCGGATCGGCAGTGAGTCGACCCTGGCGTGGGAGCAGGGAGAAGAGAACAAACGCGGGGTCGGGACCCGGGACCAGAGAGTCGAGATCTGGGGCTATCGACTGGAAGATCTGCCGGTCAATCTGGTGCGCATGGCCACGGCATCCAAGAAGAGCAACGAGGCCGTGTTGGAGCTCACCCTGACCTTTGTCATCGAGCCGCGAAGAGCTCATCTCCACGAGGGTGAGGAGCTGCTGAAGCTGGCGGCCCGCTCGACGGTGCAGAGGCCCTGACCCCCCCAAGAGGGCGTAGGGGCGTAGCCCACCCGACCCCCACCCGGGCTTAGGGGCTTAGGGGGCCCCTCCCAAACCAACTGGAGCTGAGGTTGCTTTTGGCCTCGTCGCATGAAACGGGTGGGTGGAAGGGTCCCTAAGCCCCTAAGCCCCTACGCCCTGGGCGGGCGGGCGGCGGTATGCACCACCTGCCCGTTCTTCACCACGGCCGCGACCGGATTCACTCCGTAGTGGTAGGCCAGGTGGAGGAGATTGGGCTCGTCGAGCAACACCAGATCGGCCTGTTTGCCTACTTCGATCGAGCCGATGCGCTCGCCCAGACCGAGACAACAAGCAGCGTTCAAGGTGCTGGCGGTCAGCGCCTCCTCGATGGTCAGACCCAGCTCGTAGACTGCCAGGACAAAGACCATGGGCAGCGACTCGGTGTTGGAGGAGCCGGGGTTGCAGTCTGTGGCAAGAGCGATAGGCACGCCGGCTTCGACCAGTCGGCGAGCAGGAGCGTAGGTGTGCTTCATGAGAAAGAAGCTCGTACCGGGAAGCAGCACCGCCGTCACACCCGCCGTGGCCAGAGCCCCGATGCCGGCATCGGAGACGGCGATCAGGTGGTCGGCCGATAGAGCACCCAGCTCGGCGGCGAGCTCGGCACCGCCCGAGTCGACAAACTCGTCGGCATGAAGACGCGGGGCGAGCCCATGCTCGCGGCCGGCGGTGAGAACCTGGCGGGACTCCTCGACACTAAAGACCCCCTCCTCACAAAAGACATCGCAGAAGCTCGCCAATCCCTCTTCGGCAGCGGCGGGGATGATCTCTTGGCAGACGAGGTCGAGGTAGCTTTGCCGCTCCTCGCGGTACTCGGGCGGCGTCTCGTGAGCGGCGAGAAGTGTTGGGACCAGATCGACGGGGTGGCTCATGGAGGCCTGGCGGATCGCGCGAAGCTGTTTGAGCTCGTCCGCTCGGGTGAGTCCATAGCCGCTCTTGGCCTCGGCGGTCGTGGTACCGAGCGCGAGCATCCGGTCGAGACGGCCGAGGACTCCACCGGTCAGATCGTCTTCGGACGCCGAGCGGGTCGACCTCACCGTCGATAGGATTCCACCCCCTGCGGCCGCAATCTCGAGATAGGTCTTGCCCGCAAGGCGCTGGGCAAATTCCTCTTCCCGGCTGCCCGCCCAGGGTAGGTGGGTGTGTGGATCGATGAGACCGGGCAGCAGGGTGCCGCCGCGTCCATCCAATCGTTCTGTCTCCGGCAACGGACCGTGAGCCTGCTCGAGCTCCGCCGGCGAACCGACGAAGGCGATCTCTCCTTGGCGACAGAGGACGACGGTATCGGCTAGGCGTTCCACCCGGCCCTGCTCGGGCCCCTTGCGGGCGGTGGTGCCGAGAGGTGTGGCCACCTCGCCCAGATTCTCGATCAGCAGATCGGACATGACTTCCTCCTACAAGGGCGTGCCGCTGGCATCGATCAAGGAGTAGGCGAGAGAGATCAGACCGTAGCGGATAACCTGAATGGCCAAGATGGCGAGAATGGGGGAGACGTCGATTCCCCCGAGAGCGCTGGGTGGAACGAGGCGCCTGAGGGGCTTCAAGACCGGCTCGGTGATATTGACCAGCATCAGCGCCAATGGATGAGTGGGAACCGGAGCCACCCAGGACATCACGGCGCGGAGGATGATCACCCAGGTGTAGATGTTGAGCAATATGACGAGCATGTAGATAAGGGTCATCATTCGCCTTTCTGCCGGTCGGTGCCGGTCTGGGGCCGGGACCCGAACAGCGCGGTGCCGACCCGGATATGGGTCGCCCCCTCCTCGATGGCGATCTCGAAGTCGTGGCTCATGCCCATGGACAGGTAGCCTGGACAGCGAGTCCACTCGGCCCGTGAACAGAGCTCATCGCGCAACTGGCGTAGCTTTCGAAACCAGCCGCGCATCCGCTCGGCCTCGGGTTCAAAGGGGGGAATGGCCATCAGGCCGACGATCTCGAGCCCTTCCAAATCGGCCAACGGCCCTGCCCGGTCGATCAGGGCATCTGCTTCAAAGCCGTGTTTGGTCGGCTCGCCGCCAAGGTTGACCTCGAGGAATCCCTGCAGCCGAGCACCCAGTTTGCGGGCTTCGCCATCCAATACCAGGGCGATCTTTGTCCGATCGATCGAATGGACGGCGGCAAAGCGGGGTACGACCTTGCGTGCCTTGTTGGACTGGAGCGGGCCGATCAGGTGCCACTCGACCGCGGAAGGCAGCTGGTCCATTTTGACCAGGGCTTCCTGTACCCGGTTTTCACCAAAGATCGCAAGGCCCGCATCCCACGCTGCCTGCATGCGATCGAGCGGCTGGCTCTTGCTGGCGCCGATGAGTGTGACCTGGGAGGGATCGCGCCGGCTGCGCTCGCAGGCGGCCGTCACACGATCCATGACAGCGCCAAAGCGGTCGCTTGCCGACTCGGTCATTGAACGGGGAGCTCGAGCTCCAGCCAATCGGGTACCGGGAGACGTTGATCGATGGCGGTGTTTGCCAGTCGGTCGGCCTGCCGGTTCTGCTCCCGCGGCAGGTGCTGGATGTCGCAGCGGGTGATGCTCCGGCGCAGCTTCAAGACTTTGAGAAAGATGGGCACCAGGTGGGGGGCCTTGACCTTGTAGGCGCCGTTGAGCTGTCTGACGAGAAGCTGGCTGTCGCTAAAGAGGGTCAGATTGTGGAGCCCTTGGCGCTCGGCAAAGGTGAGAGCCGCCACCAGACCGGCGTATTCGGCGACGTTGTTGGTGGTGCGACCAAGGAAGCCCGCGATCTCGTGGGTCTCACCATCGGCTTCGACGATCACACCAAAACCGGCTTCACCGGGGTTGCCTCGCGAGGCGCCGTCGATCCAGGCTCGAGCCTCATTGTCCTTCAATCCGCGACCTCGTCCAGGTAGAGAATGCGTTTGCAGGTATCGCAGAACTCGAGGGTGCCGTGGTTCTGGATCTGTACCACCGCTTGAGGACGGACCCGGTAGTTGCAGGCTCCGCAGTGCCACATGTTGGCCCCCCGCGCACCCCGCTCGATCTTGACCACGAGTGCCAAGGCCTCACCGCCGTAACGAGCGGAGATGCGCTCGTACTGGCCCTGGATCGGCTTTGGCAACCTCTCCTGGAGGACCTCGATCCGACCTCGCAGCCGCTCGGCCTCTTCGGCAACCTGGGGCTTCTGAGCCTCCCATTTCTCCAGCTCGACGGCATA
>CALILB010000085.1 GCA_938016625.1 uncultured bacterium
AGCCGATCACCATCGAGATGATACCGGCAACCGTCAACAAGCCGTAAGACGTTACCTTGACCTCGGCGATGAAAAAGATGAGCGCCAGGATGATCAGGGCGATACCGGCATAGTTGACCGGCAGCACCGAGAGGGCGAAGAAGGCCAGGATCAGACAGATTCCCCCCACGACGCCGGGCAGCACCGCACCCGGGTTGGAGAGCTCGAAGTAGAGGCCCAGACCACCGAGGGTCATCAGGATATAAGCGATGTTGGGGTGTGCCAGCGCCGAAAGGAACTTCTGGAATCCGGTCATCTCGAGGGTTTCGATGGTGGCACTGGCACTGCGCAAGATCGCCGGCTCGTCGCCACCGAGATCGACCTCGGTGCCGTCGATCTCCTCCAGCAGGCTCCCGAGATTGGAGGACACGAGATCGATCAGATTGCTCTCCAGGGCCTCGTCGGCGGTATACGAGCGGCTCTCCACTACCGCTGCCTCCGCCAGCTCGGCGTTCCGATCGTGTCGCGCCGCCAGGGAACGGATGGTGGCGGCGGCATCCTGCTCGACCTTCTCCGCCATTGTTCCTTCGATCTCCTCGCCGCTCCCCGATACCGGGTGAGCCGCACCGGTGTTGGTGCCGGGAGCCATCGCCGCCACATGCGCCGCCTCGAGGATGAAGAATCCAGCCGAGGCCGCCTGTGCGCCGCTGGGCGAAACATAGACGACGACGGGAATCTCCGAGCCCAGCATGGCGGTAAATATCTCGCGGGTCGAGGTGAGGAGCCCGCCGGGGGTCGACAGCTCGATGACAAAGAGATCAGCGCCGGTCCGCTCGGCTTCGGCCAGAGAATCGATAATGAACTCGGAGGCGACCGGATGGATGATGGAGTCGATCTGGACCCGCACCACGCGTGGAGCGGTCTCGGCCTCTTGCGCCACTCCAAAACCGGCCAACAGCATCAAACCCGACGCCAAGAGGGCAACGGCCGCCGTCCTGCGGGCAGCGGTCAGGTAGACCGATCCTGTAGACCACGACATCGAATATCAGTATAGCTTGCCGGTTAGAGTTCGCTCAACGATAGCTCGAGCTCGGCCGGGGCCAGACAGCGTGTATCGTCGCAGGGCTGATACTCGACCACCAGCACACCTTCGGGTTCGCCGGTCGACCGCAGGGCGCCGCGAATCGCGATTTCTCCCAGGTATCCCCGTACGGTGTCACTCCCTTCTGCGAGCGGCAGATCCTCACCGGTCGGGTACTCCAGACTGTCCAGCTCGACCCCACGCCCCACCACCCGCGTGGGTCGGGTGTGGGGACTGGCCTCGTCATTGGCGTAGACGTGCCACCCCGGCGCCAGTCGCAGACTCAGCGAGAAGGGGCGCCAGCCATCTTCATTCGCGGGCTGGAGATCGAGGTCGGCCGTCAACACCCCCTCTTCTCCAGCCGGCTCGGAGCTCCAGCTCTTGTCGGCCGGCACGGGCTCGCCCAAATGCAGCCGGCGCACCGCCACCGCCATCGTCTTTACCCCATCGGGGTGGCTGTCGATCATCGACGAGAAACCCCTGAGGGTCTTGCCGGCCACCGCGAGCCAGCTTTCGTCGCCGGCGCGCTCGGCCAACTGCAGAAGGTTGAGGGCGGCTACAGCGTTGGTGCCGGGCAGCGCCCCGTCGAAGATCTCCTTTGTTCGAAAGAGAACGTCGTCGCTTGCGGCCGCCGTAAAGAAGCCCCCTTCGGGATCCCCAAGACGCTCTTGCTGCTGGCGCGTGATGTCGACGGCGTGATCGAGCCAGCTCTCCTCACCGGTGGCCCGATGGAGCCCCAGGAGCCCACGGGTCAAGAAGACATAGTCGCCAAGAAACGCAGGAATACGACCGTGACCCTGCCGCCAGGAATGGAGGAGGAGACCCTGGTCGTCACGCAGCTGATCGAGGATGAAGTCGGCGGCGGCCGCGGCCTGCGCGATGAACTTGGGCTCATCCAGCAGCTGGCCCGCGGTCGCCAGACCCGCAATTGCCATCCCGTTCCAGTCGGTCAGGATCTTGTCGTCGGTCAGTGGTCGCTGGCGGGTGTTGCGTCGCTCCAGGAGTGTTGCCATGAGCGGGGTCATCTCGCCCATCAGCTCGTCCGGCTCCAGCTGTCGCCGCTCGGCGAGCCGGGCCAGCGGCTGCGAGAGGTGGAGCACATAGGTTCCCTGCTCGAAGAAGGGCGAGCCCTGGAATCCCAACAAGGGTGCCAGAAAGCCGAACCCCTCGTCTCCCAGGACCTCCAGCAGCTCTTCACGACTCCAAACGTAGTACAGGCCCTCGTGACCATCGGTCTCGGCGTCGATGGCGCTCCACAGGGCACCCTCGGGTGCCGTCATCTCCCGCTCGAGGAATCTGGCGGTCTCCCGCGCGATACGCGCCGCTTCCGGACTGCCGCTCCGCCGCCACTCGCGCGCATAAATCTCGAGCAGCAGCCCGTTGTCATAGAGCATCTTTTCGAAGTGGGGAACCTTCCACTCCCGATCGGTGGCGTAGCGATGAAAACCTCCCGCGAGCTGGTCGTAGATACCGCCACGCGCCATCTGATCGAGGGTCACCGTCAGCATCTGCTCGGCGACGGGGTTCTTGTCGGCGACCTCGAGCAGCAGAAACAGGTTGGAGGGGGTCGGGAACTTGGGTGCACTACCAAACCCTCCCCACTGGGCGTCGAAGTTGGCCTCCAAACCGGTGAGGACCCGTGCGACGACATCGGGGCCGGCCAGAGTGGCCGCCACCGGCGCCACACGCTCCTCGAGATAGCTTCTGAGAGCCCTGGCGACCTCCTCGGCCTGCTCCTCGACCTCCTGACGCCGGTTCTGCCAGGCGTCCGCCAGCGACTGGAGGACGGTGGAAAAGCCCGGCCGACCCTGACGATCGTAGGGCGGGAAGTAGGTGCCGGCGAAGAAGGGTTTGAGGTCCGGGGTGAGAAATACCGAATTGGGCCAGCCCCCGTGGCGGGTCAGCAGCTGGGTGGCGGTCATGTAGATCTCGTCGAGCTCGGGTCGCTCCTCGCGGTCGAGCTTGACGTTGATGAAGCTGCGATTCATCAGCTCGGCGATGGCCGGGTCGGTAAACGACTCCCGCTCCATGACATGACACCAATAACAGGTCGAGTAGCCGACGGAAAGAAAGACCGGGCGGTCCTCGCGGCGCGCACGCTCGAGCGCCTCCGCACCCCAGGGATACCAGTCGACCGGATTGGTTTGATGGAGCAGGAGGTAGGGACTGCTCTCGGCGGCAAGCCGGTTCTTCTGCTTTATCTCGTCGGCCATGATCGGATCGAGATCATCAACTACCGCCACACGGCGAGAGGTCTCAGATGGAGGGCTCGGCCCCTTCCAGTCGCCGATCCTCACCCTTAGCCACGAGCAGGATGACCACGTTCCAGAGATTCCACCAACCGATGGTGTACCAATTGGGTCTGAAGACCACCACGAAGTAGTTGGCGATGCCCACCAGAATGGCGTAGGTAACCAGGCTCCGGCCCCGCATCTCGGGCAGGGGCAATCGCGAGATCATGAGGAGTGCCATTACCAGTACGACCACCGCTCCAACCGGCGCCGAGATCTGGTCCCGCATCAAAACCGCGGCCATGACATAGCCCGCACCAACGGGTGTCGGTACTCCCATCGCGTGCCGAGCCTTGTGATGCACATCCGAGGTCAGGTTGAACCGTACCAGCCGAAAAACACCGGCCACCAGGTAGAGGCAGCTGACAATTACCCCCAGACCAGCCAATTCCTGGAGCATCGCCCGCTGGGCGAGAAAGGCGGGAGCGACGCAAAAGCTCACGGCGTCGCTGAAACTGTCCATCTCCTGCCCGAATTTGCTGGTGGCCTTGAGCCAGCGAGCCACACGACCGTCAAAGGTGTCGAGCAGAACCGCAATGACCAGAAGATAGACGGCGAGCTCGAAACGGTCATCGGCCGCTGCCAGCATCGACAGGAAACCAAGCACGATGTTGGCTGCTGTCACGGTGTTGGGGACGAGCAGACGAGCAGTTTGGGGCATAGCCGTGGAGCAAGGATACCCCATCGCGATCGCGAAGGGCCTCAACCCCCCGTGCTTCGTTCTAAAGGTGTCGGGTCATCCAGGCCAGCACCTGTCCCTCGAGTCCCTTCGCCCCCTCGATCCCGAGATCGAGCCGCGCATCGAAACCGAGGTGTCCCCCTTCCTCCACCCACTTGACCTCGAGCGGCGATCGACCGTCGAGACTCGGTCGCACGGCGTTGGGGGG
>CALILB010000086.1 GCA_938016625.1 uncultured bacterium
GCGGCGGATGGATTGGAACGTGGGCGACGAAATCGAGATCTCGATGCTCGGGCTCCGGGTGAGTATCGTGGGCATCGTCCCCGAGCAGGGTATCGACCTCGAGAGTCATCTCCTGGTCCAGCGCGAGAACCTCCAGATCGCACGTGAAGCCGAATATCAGGTCAGCTACGTCATGGTGGAGCCGGCAAAGGGCAAACCACCCGCCGAGCTCGCTGCCGAGATCGACGAATATATGGCGGCCTCGCCGGTGGCGACCAAGACCGCGACCTCGGCGGCCTTTGCCGAAGCGGTGGTCGAGGACTTCATGGGGTTTGTCGACTACCTCGAGATCATGAAGTGGATCGCCGTCCTGATTACGGTTCTCGGAGCCGCCAATGCCATCGCCATGAGCGTGCGGGACCGCACTCAGGAGATCGGAGCGCTCAAAGCGCTGGGGTTCAAGCCCAATCTGATCTCGACCCTGGTGTTGCTGGAGTCGACCGGGTTGGCGCTGATCGGCGCGGTGCTGGGCATCGCCCTGGCGGCGTGGGCGATCGGCAGCTCGGCCGGCGAGCTCGCCGGTCTCGAACTGACCAGGTGGGACGTGGCTCTGAGTCTGGCCATCGCCGTCTTCGTGGGCCTGGCCGGGGGAGCGGCACCCGCGGCGGCCGCCGCCCGACTCCGCCCGGTCGAAGCACTGCGCATCATCGACTGATAAAGGGGACCGCATGCTGCCGCTCGCCTATGTCTTGAGAAATGTCAGACGCCGTCGCCTGCGCACCGGGTTGACCATCGCCGGGATCGCCCTGGTGGTGGCGGTCTACTTCCTCATGGGCTCGGTGGCCGAGACCATGGTCAAGAGCTTTCGCTCGACCGGGGGCCCGGAGGAGCTGGTGATTGTCCAGGCCGGCGCCATGCTTGTCGACTACTCCAACATCGATCGCTCCTCCCTGACCTATGTTCAGACTCTCGATGGCGTGGCCAGCAAAGATGGTCAGCCGCTGGTGGCACCCGAGCTCGTTCTGCCCAGCGTCATCGTGGTCGATGGCAGTGAGCGGAAAGCGGGGGTTCGCGGGGTGACCGCCATGGCTCCCACCGTCTATCGGCAGGTCGAGCTCGCCACGGGTGAATGGCCCGGGCCGGGTCACCGGGCAGCCATCGGTCGAAGTCTGGCCGCCAAGCTGGGTATTGAGATCGGCGACTCTCTCGAGATCGAAGGCGACCACTTCCAAATCGCCGGTCTGCTCGACGCGGGCGGCCGGGTCTACGACCAGGAGGTCTGGGTCGACCTCGAGGAGCTCGCGGCCGCCGCCAACCGCAAGACCTACTCCAGCTACACTCTCCGTGCCCAGGATGCGGCCGCCGTCCCCGACATCATCGAGACGATCAGCGAGAACCGCCGCTTCCCGCTGAGTGCTCAAGATGCTCCGAGGTTTTACCGGCGCACCGCGGGGATGGCCAGCTTCATGGCCTCGCTGGGCGAGATGATCGCCATGATCGTCGCCATCGGAGCGGTGTTTGGCGGCATGAACACCATGTATGCGGCGGTCGCGGCCCGGCGACGCGAGATCGCCGTGCTCCGCGCCCTGGGCTACCGCAAGGTGTCGATTCTGGGTGCTTTTCTGGTCGAGTCCCTCGTCATCGCGCTGGTCGCCGGGGTGCTGGGAGTCCTTCTCGGTACGGTTATCGCGCTGTCACCGATCGAGCTCCCCTACTCCCCCAGCGGCATGGTCAGCCTCGGCTCCTACGAGGCGATCTCCGCCCTCGTCCTGGCAGCGATCATTGGGCTCGTCGGCGGCGGGCTGCCGGCCATCCGAGCCGCCCGTACCTCCGTGGTCGGGGAGCTGCGTTAGCCCGCGCCTTCTACACCGGCTGCTAGAGTTGCCGCATGGGGCACAGCCACCTTCGGGCTCGGGCTCTGCCGCTCGTGGTAGGCGGCTACGTCACCGCGGCGGTCCTATCCCTCCTAATCTCGTCACACTACCTGCGTCGCAGCCCCGCCTGGGGTGATCTCTGTCTCTGGGTCGGCCTGGGGGTGGCGCTGTGCCTCTACCTGGCAAGCGAGAAGGGGCTCGGGCGAGGGCGTCTCTGGCAGGTACTCTGGCTCTGTCTCGGTCTCCTCGCTCTGCTCAACGTCTTCGCCCAGCTCGTCCCGGTGCAACGCTACGGCGACGCCAAGTTCATCGCCCGATACGTCGTCCAGGACACCACGATGGCCCGGTGGCTGGCCGGAACCGCCATCCTCTCCTGGATGCACGACGCGATTTTGCGGATCCCCGGGGTGGAGGAGGCGGCCCCCGCGGCCAAGGTGACCGCTGCCTATCTGATCCGCGTGACCGGCATCCTGGTCATGGTGCTCGGCACGGTAGCTCTCTTTCAGCGCTGGCCGGAACGGCTGTCGATCACTCTCCCCGCGCTCTGTCCCATCTGGCTGCTGTTCAGCCTCGGCTATCTCGAGTACTACCCGTTTATCGCCGTGGCGCTGGTGGCGGCTCTGGCCTGGATCTTCGACCGGCCGCTGGCGGACCGGGATCCGTACCGGATCGGGACACTCGCGGGCGCCCTGTTTCCCTTGCTGTACGTCGCCTATGCGCCGGTCTCTCTGTTGATCCTTCTGTTCTACGGTGTCGCCCGACCCTCGAAGGTCCTCCGCGCCATCGCCACCGCCTTGGTGGTGGCGATGATCGGCATCGTTATCTTCTGGCCCGAAGGTATCGGGTCATTCATCACCGCTCTGCGTGGCTCGCTCAACCTCGGCGAGCACGGCACCGCCTTCAAGCCCTACCGCGGCCACGCCGCCGGGCCCGACTCGGTTCTGTTTGCCTGGTCTTACGCGCTCTCGCCCCAACACCTGAGGCATCTCGGTTTCATGGGGCACTTCGGCGCGGGAACAGTGATGCTGCTGATGTTTCTGGCGGGCGCGGTGCTCCTGCTGTGGAGATACCGAGGGGATATGGTCAAGCTGTTGGGTTACAAGCGATCCTGGTTGGGCCTGGCCCTGATCGGTTCGCACCTCTATTACATGTTGCGCATGATCCCCAAGCTCGGACCGGTCCGAGACATCGACCTGTTCTTCAATGTCTATCTCGTTATCGCCTTCTTCACCGGACTCTTTCTCGAGCGGGCGCTCGATTCGGACGACGACCGGCGAGAGCTGGTGACGCTCGTGGTTCTCGCTATCGCTCTTGGCAGCCTGGCGGTGGCGGGGGGCCAGCTGGCCTTCCACGGCATCCGCCCAGGCTAGCCAAGAATGTCGATCACCAGATGACGACCCTCTCCTCCGCCGGACGGTACATGGCGTCGCCCTCCTTGCAGTCGAAGGCGTCGTAGAACTCCGGCATGTTGGAGAGCGGGCCGAGGACCCGGAACTTGCCCGGGGAGTGGGGATCGGTGTTCACCTGCAGCTTGAGCGCCTCGGGCCTGTAGTTGCGCCTCCACGCCTGGGCCCAGGCCAAAAAGAACCGTTGCTCCGGAGTGAAGCCGTCGATCTTGTCGACGGGATTCTCGGCTAGCGCCTTCTGCAGCCCGTAGTAGGACATGGTGAGACCGCTAAAGTCACCAATGTTCTCACCCAGGGTGAGCTCACCGTTGACGTGCAGGTCGTCGACGGCGACAAAGTCGTTGTACTGATCCACCAGAATCTCGGTCGCCCCCTTGAAGTTCTCCCGATCCTGGTCGGTCCACCAGTTGATCATATTGCCATCGGCATCGAACCGGCTTCCCTGGTCATCGAAGCCGTGCATGAACTCGTGACCGATGACCGCTCCCATGCCACCGTAGTTGACGGCGCTGTCTATCTCGAGGTCGAAAAAGGGTGGCTGCAGGATCCCGGCCGGGAAAACGATCTCGTTCATCACCGGCATGTAGTAGGCGTTGACCGCTTGCGGCGCCATCGCCCACTCGTTGCGGTCGATGGGCTTGCCAATCTTGTCGAGGTTGCGGCGCATCTCGAAGGCGGTGGCGGCAGCCACGTTATCGGCATAATTCGTACGACCGATGTCGAGCGCAGTGTAGTCGCGCCACTCGTCCGGATAGCCAATCTTGGCGTTGAACGCCGCCAGCTTCTCGAGTGCCTTGGCCCTGGTCTCATCGCCCATCCAGTCGAGCGCCTCGATGCGCTCGCCGACGGCCACCTGCAGGTTGCCGATCATCTCCAGGGCGCTCGCCTTGGCCTCCGGCGGAAAGGCCCTTTCCACGTAGAGCTGCCCCAGCGCCTCGCCCATATTGCCATTGATGACGTTGAGCACCCGCTTCCAACGCGGCTTCATCTCCTCGGTGCCCTGGAGGGTGGCCTGGTTGAAGGCGAAGTCCTCTTCGACAAACTCGCTGCTCAGATAGGGGGCAAAACCGCCGGCCAGGTTCCACCGCAGGTAGTCCTGCCAGGTGGCCAGCGGCACGTCATCCAGTGCCGTGTTCATCTCGGCAAAGAACTTGGGGTGCGCAAATGAGAAGGTCTCGAGCTCGCCAAGATCCAGGGTCTGGAAGTACTTGGCCCAGGAGAAGTTGGGGGTAGCGGCATCCGCCGCCTCGATGGTCTGGATGTTGTAGTAGTTCTCGGGGTTGCGGAGCTCGACATTGGTCAGCGAGGCCTGGGCCAGGCGGGTCTCGAGCGCGAGGATGGCTTCGGCGGCTTTGTCGGCCTTCGCCGCCGGGTCTCCCAGCAGCTGGAGCATTTTTGAGACGTGGGCGACGTATTTCTTTCGTAGCTCTGCCGACTCCTCATCCGTCCGCGTGTAGTAATCCCGGTCGGGAAGCCCGAGGCCCCCCTGTACCGCGTACATGATGTACATCTCGCTGTTCTTGAGGTCTTGAAAGATCGCCCCGCCAAAGAGAACCGGGATCCCCTCGGCGTGGTAGTCGCGGATGATGGCCTTGATGTCGTCGACGCTCTCCGCCCTGGCGATGCGCTCGAGGTCGTCCGCGAGCGGTGCGGCGCCCTGCTTCTCGATCTTCTCCAGATCCATGGCGGTGGCGTAGAAGCCCCCGATCTTCTGCCGGTTGCTCCCCTTCGGGGCCATCTCGTCGGCCGCGGCCTCCTCCAAAATCTCCTTGAGCAGCGCGAAGTTGCGCTCCCGCACCTCGTTGGAGATGCCCCAACTGCTGTACTCGTCCGGGGTCGGG
>CALILB010000087.1 GCA_938016625.1 uncultured bacterium
CTTGTGGCTGCCGTCGCGGGAGATGGTGTCGAAGTCGAAGGAGCGCTCGGCCGGAAAGCCGGTGGCCACCACCCGCTCGCCCTGCGCACGGCGGTCGAGTACCTGGTGCAACTCCCCCACCCGCGCCGTGCCGAGGACAAAATCCAGATCCGAGACCCGGCGCAAGGCCCTTTCGCCCTCCTGCTGGGCCACGCAGCCACAGAGCCCGATCAGGAGCTCCGGCCGATCGCTTTTGAGCAGACGGAACTCGCCCAGGCGGGAGTAGACCTTGTGCTCGGCCTTCTCACGCACGCTGCAGGAGTTGAGCAGGATGAGGTCGGCTTCTTCGGCGACGGTTGTGGGGAGCATCCCCTTCTGCATCAACTGTCCAGCCAACCGTTGGCTGTCCAGCTCGTTCATCTGGCAGCCCCAGGTCTCGATGAGGAAACGGCGGGCCTTCAAGGGCCGACTCCACCACCATCGGGCGGGTCGTCGATCACCACCGGCTCGACCGGCTCGAAGGTCTGGAAGCTCGGGCTCTCATCTTCCATCACGGGCTCGAGCTCGATCCCCTCGCGCAGCCACCCCGGCAACGCGCCCGCTTGCCGCCCGGCCTCGAGAAAGAC
Source organism: uncultured bacterium (assembly GCA_938016625.1). Classification (GTDB taxonomy): domain Bacteria; phylum Acidobacteriota; class Thermoanaerobaculia; order Multivoradales; family JAHEKO01; genus M0029. Next base: position 606 of record CALILB010000087.1, read on the forward strand.
CTCCAGCTCCTTTTCCATCACCACTGCCAGCTCGCGGGCCCCGTCAAGATCCCGCAGCGCCTTGTCCCACGCGGGCTTGATCTCCTGGTCGCGGTAGAAGCCGTCGTCTTCCCGGTAGAAAGCCATTCTCAGCTCGGCCACCCGGCCCTCCGCTTCGGGGATGGCTTCGACCGCGTCCCGCCATTGAATGCGGATCTCGCGCGCCCGGCGCCGCCAGTAGGCCTCGTCCTCGGCCAACTCTTTCTCTTCCTGGCCGAGGCCGGCCGGAGACTCCACGTCGACGGTCTCGGGTGTATCCGAGATGGTCAGCTCGCCGGTGGCGTAGTCGGCCAGGTTCTTGTTGGTGATGACGATTGCGGGTTGGTCTTTGATCTGTCGTCGCTCCCGCTCGGCCCGTGCCGCCTCCACCAGGCTCGGCGCCGCGGCCTGCGCGCCCCCCGCCGGCTCGACCATTATCAGGGAGTCATCCGCCGCCACCTGCTCGGCCATCGACTGTTCGGATACTTCGATGGTGTCGGAGGCGGGCGCTGCCGGTTCGGTCTCCTCATCGGTGTCGACTTCTTCCTCGGCCGGGGTCTCGGGCTCTGCCGCGGGTTCGGCCTCCGGCGCCTCTTGCTCCTCTTCTTCGGTCTCCGGTTTCTCGGTCTTGGTGGTCGTCGGTGGACCGGCGACAGCGCCGGCCGACCAGAGGAAAACAACGCTCAGAAGCAGTAAGGTGATCGCAGAACGCGATAGATCAAGCCCTGCCATAGCGATCCTCCAGTCGGACTACGTCATCCAGCTCGGGAGTCGACACTTCGATGATGTCACAGCCCTCCGGACCCGAGGTCATCCGGTGCCTGGTGCCGGGTGGGATATGGATCGCCTCGCCGGGGTGAACCATCCGGGTGATGGTCTCGTCCCCCTCTCCGATGACCAGCTCGAACTCGCCGCTGTGCAGATAGAGCGTCTCGTCTTTGTGCTCGTGGTACTGGAGCGACAGCGCCTGACCCGGGTCCACGTGCAGGATCTTCCCGGCGTAGCGGTCGGTTTGGGCAAAGATGAGCTCGTACCCCCAGGGCTTGTCGACTTTTCGAATCGCGGAATCCATCATCAACTCCGTACGGCCTATATCGATGCCGAAGAAAGAGGCGACTGCACGAGAACGTCGTTCAGGTAGCTCTCGATCTCCTTGGCACAGCCCATCTCCAGACAGCGTTCGGCCACCGGGGCGAGCTCGGAGAGGGTCAACTCACGTATCTGGGCCTTGATCTCGGGGATCATCCGTGGGCTGAGCGACAGTCGTCGCAATCCCAGACCCAGGAGCAATGCCGTGTAGTGCCAGTCGGCGGCCATCTCACCGCACATCGAGCAATCGATCCCCGCCTGACGGGCGCTGTCGATGACAAAGCGGATCATCCGCAGCATGGAGGGATGGAGCGGCCGGTAGAGATAGGAGACGTGCTCGTTGTTGCGATCGACCGCCAGCGCGTACTGGATGAGGTCGTTGGTGCCGATGGAGAAAAAACTCACTTCGCGGGCCAGCACATCGGCCACCAGGGCCGCCGAAGGCACCTCGATCATCACTCCCAAATCGAAATCGCGGGTGTGCTCGAGCCTCTCCTTCTTCAGTTCCTTTAGCACCCCGGCGGTGAACTCCCGAAAGTCGTAGATCTCGTCCAGTGCGCTCACCATCGGCAGCATGATGTGCAATTTGCGGCCCGCGCCCGCGCGCAGCAGAGCCCGCAGCTGAGTCTTGAAGATTTTTGGCCTGGCCAGCGTCAGCCGTATGCCCCTGAGACCGAGGACCGGGTTGTCCTCCTGCGTATCCATGACTTCCCGCGCCAGCTTGCGGCCCCCCAGGTCGAATGTCCTGATGTAGACCGGGTGGGGATGGATCTCGTCGATCAACCGCTGGTAGAGGCGGAGATGGTCTTCTTCGCTGGGCAACTCCGGGGAGGCCTCGATATAGAGAAACTCGCTGCGGTAGAGACCGACTCCCGCCGCACCGTAGTTTCTGGCGTCGTCGATCTCCTCGGGCAGATCGATGTTCGCCATCAGATCGATCCTGATCCCGTCGCGGGTGACACACGGCAGCTCCCGGGTGCTCAACAGCTCCCGTTCGCGGTTCTCGAGCTCGGCGATCCGACGCTGGACCTTTTTGATCTCGCTCTTCGAGGGATGGAGGATCACCTTGCCGTCGATACCGTCGATGATTACCGGATCGTTGTCGGTGACGCTGGCGGTAACGCCCTCGACGCCCGCCACCATGGGGATGTTCAGGTCGCGGGCGATAATCGAGGTGTGCGAGGTGAGACCCCCGGTCTCGATGGCAAAGGCCACGACCTGCTGTCTTCCCAGTCGTACCGCCTCGGAAGGAGTGAGGTCGTGGGTGATGATGACGACATCGGTGGCCAGCTCGGAGAGCTCGTGGTGGGCCACGCCCTGGAGCGCACGCAGCAGATAGCGCATGACATCACGCAGGTCGTCGCTGCGCTCCCGGAACTGTGGACTCTCGAGGCTCTCGAACCGCTCGCCCAGCTCTTCGGCCGTTTTGTAGACCGCCCATTCGGCGTTGACCTGTTCTTCGCGAATCCGCTTCTCTACCTGCCCCAGCACCGCCCTGTCGCCGAGCATCAGCAGATGGGCCTCGAAGATCGCCGCCAGGTCGTCTCCGAGCTCGTCGTGGGCCTTGAGACGCGTGGTCTGGATCTCGGCTTCGGCCATTTCGACGGCCTGCCGAAAACGCTCGATCTCGGCGCCGATGTCCGACTCGGGTAGCGGAAAGCGGAAGACCTCCAGCATCTGCGTCTCGATACACACCGCCCGCCCGATGGCGAGACCGGGTGAGACACCGAGACCCTGGAGCTCCAGTCGCTTCGCCGACGCCATCAGGACTGTTCCTCGAAGCGGTTGGCGATCAGGCCGGTCACCGCTGTCATTGCCTCTTGTTCATCATCGCCGTTACATTTGACGATCACCTGTGAGCCTTTGGCGGCGGCCAGAAGCAGGATGCCCAGAATGCTTTTGGCGTCCACCTCTTCTCCATTCATAGAGAGCGAAATGTGGCTCTCGAATCTACCCGCCAGGTGGACCAGCTTGGCGGCCGCCCGAGCATGGAGTCCCAAACGGTTGACGATCTCGACTTCGCGCTCAATCACCGCCGGACTCCCCTGCCTCGTCGGCGGTCTGCGCCACGGGCTTTAGCTCGTCGCCGGCCCGGCAGATGCTGGCTCGCGACTTCTCCTGTATCCAGTCGGCCAGCTCGGCCACCGTCATCTCATCCGACCGGGGACAGCCCAGACGGACGACCATCGGCAGGTTGACACCGGTCACCACCTCCACCCGGCCCGGCTCGAAGAAACCGGCGGCGACGTTGAATGGT
>CALILB010000088.1 GCA_938016625.1 uncultured bacterium
GGAGCGGGCACCGGGACGACGTTGAGGCTCGAATTCTCCACCAACCGGGAGCGCCATGAAGCTAGCTGACCTCGTGGACAGGATGGACCTCGAAGTGAGATCGGCCCGACAGGGCCTCGGCAACGAGGTGACCGGTGGGTATATGAGCGATCTGCTCAGCGATGTGCTGGCGAATTCCAGCGACGGGAATCTGTGGATCACCCTACAGCGGCATCAGAACATCGTCGCGGTCGCGAGCATGAAGCAACTCGTGGGCATCGTGCTGGTTGGTGGAAGGGAGCCTGAGGAAGAGACGGTCGAAAAGGCGGAAGCTGCAAATCTACCCATCCTGGTCAGCGAGCTGCCGGCCTTCGAGCTTGCCGGCAGGCTTTACACCCTCGGGGTTCGGGGTACAGCCCCGAGGAGTGCGCAGGTCACCAAGTGAGCCGTCGAGAATGAGGGAGTGGAAAGCAGATCTACACCTTCATACCTGTCTATCGCCGTGTGCGGAGCTCGAAATGGTACCGACAGCTATCGTCAGACAGGCAAAGTCCGTGGGTCTGGACGCCATTGCGGTCTGTGATCACAACTCGGTAGCAAACGCTCTATCGGTGGCCAGAGCGGGCGAGCGGGAATCACTCGCCGTCATACCGGGAATCGAGATCACATCTCGCGAAGAGGTCCACATTCTCGGTCTGTTCGGCTCTGCGCGAGATCTCGACGACATCCAGCAGCTGGTGGACGCGAACCTGGTGGGCGAAAACGACGAAGAGGCCTTTGGTCTCCAGGTGGTGGTCGACGAATGGGACGAGCCGACGGCAATCGAGAGCAAGCTGCTGATCGGGGCGACGGCGCTGAGCTTGGAGGAGGTCGTCGACGCCATCCACGGTTGTGGAGGACTGGCCATCGCCGCCCACATCGACCGCGAGGGTTTTGGGCTGGTCGGTCAGCTCGGTCTTATTCCGCCTCGCGTGCCTCTCGATGCGCTGGAAGTGTCGGCCAGGGTTTCTCACCAGGAGTGGGTAGACAAGTGGCCCGACTTTCCGCTCATCACATCCTCCGATGCTCACTGTCTGGTGGATATCGGCAAGAGCTCGACCTCCTTTCTGGCTGCGGCGGCGAGTCTGGAGGAGATCGGAAGAGCCATCGCTCGCGAGAGTGGTCGAAAGGTCGTGGTTCACTAATATGGAAGATCTCTCGCTACACATCCTGGACGTCGTGGAGAACTCGATCACTGCCGGAGCTCGGGAGGTCGAGATTCTCATCGATGAGAACAACGCCGAGAACCGGCTCTCCCTGGAGATCGCGGACGACGGCAGCGGGATGGACGAGGAGCTGCGCCGCAAGGTCTTGGATCCCTTCTTTACGACGAGAACGACCCGCCGGGTCGGTCTGGGCCTACCGTTGCTGGCCCAAGCCGCCAGTCAGAGCGGCGGCAGCCTCGAGGTGGATTCGGCTCCGGGGCAAGGAACCAGGGTCCGGGTCTGCTTTCAACTCAGTCATCCGGATCTCAAGCCTCTGGGGGACGTTGGCTCGACCCTGGGTGCGATTCTGGCCGGCCGACCGGAGCTGGGACTCCGGTTCGTCTACCGGCGGGATGGTGAGATCGTTGCCAGCCTGGATAGCACCTTGCCGGAAGCCAACAGATCGGAGTAGACGATGGTCAACTTGACGATCGATGACAAGAGCGTGGAGGTCGAAGCGGGCGCCACCCTACTCGAGGCCGCGGAAAAGGCGGGGATCCACATCCCCACTCTTTGCCACCACAAGGCGCTGATGCCCTGTGGTGCTTGCCGCATCTGTCTGGTGGAGGTGGAGAGCCCTCGCCCGAAGCTCCAAGCCGCCTGTGTCTTCCCCGCGCAGGAGGGCCTGGTGGTCAGAACCGCCACCGAGCGGGTGCAGAAAAGTCGCAAGGTGATGATGGAGCTGTTACTGGCTCGTTGCTCGACGGTGGAGCCCATTCGGGAGATGGCCCAGGAGTTGGGTGTCGAAGATACCCGTTTTCCCAAGCGGGAAGAGGACTGCATGCTGTGTGGGCTCTGTGTCCGGGTCTGCGAAGAGCGGATGGGGATCGGAGCCATCGACTTCGTCAGTCGTGGGACGGAGAAGCTCATCGCCCCGGCCTACAACAAGCACTCCCAAAAATGCATCGTTTGCGGCGCCTGCAAGGTGGTCTGCCCCATAGAAACGGTGGACCTCGAGCGGGTGACGGCAAAGGAGGTGCGCCCCATCGCCTCCGAGTTCGATGTCGGTATCGGTCCGCGCTCGTCCATCTTCATCCCCTATCCCCAGGCGGTGCCGCGGGCGGCGGTGATCGACCCCAACTCCTGCATGCACCTGCGCCGCGATTCGGAAGACGTCTGCCGGGCGTGTGAGACCTTCTGCGACGCTGAGGCCATCGACTTCACCCAGCAGGAGGCTACCGAGGAGGTGGACGTCGGCGCGGTGATTCTGGCACCTGGCTTCGAGCTCTTCGATCCGGAGCTGGTCCAAGAGTACGGTTACGGCCGCTATCCCAACGTCGTCTCCAGCCTCCAGTTCGAGAGGATCCTGTCCGCCAGCGGCCCTTACGAGGGGAAGGTTCTGCGTCCGTCGGACTACCAGACGCCCAAGCGAGTCGCCTTTATCCAGTGCATCGGCTCACGGGAGATCGAGGGTCGCAACTACTGCTCGTCGGTCTGCTGTATGTACGCCACAAAGCACGCTCTGATCGCTATGGAGCACGAGCAGGATCTCGAATGCACCATCTTCTTCATAGACATGCGGGCATTCGGCAAGGGATTCGACGACTACTACCAGCGAGCCGAGGAGGCGGGAGTGCGCTACATCCGCTGCAAGCCGTCGGCGATCCACGAGGATCACGCTTCTGGCAATCTGCGCTTGACCTTCCAGAACGAAGCCAAGGGGCTGGTGACCGAGGAGTTCGACATGGTGGTCCTCTCCTGCGGTTTGAGCCCCTCGCTCGGGGTGCAGGAGCTGGGTGAGAAGTTCGGGATCGAGCTCGACGAGCACAGCTTCTGCGCCACCGACGGTTTTTCGCCCGTCGCCAGCTCCAAGCCGGGCGTCTTCGTCTGTGGCCCGTTCACCGAGCCCAAGGACATTCCGGAGACGATCATGCAGGCCGGGGGTGCCGCCTCCAAGGCCGCGGCGTTGCTCCAAGAGGAGCGGGGATCGCTCATCACCCATCCCGAGTTTCCGCCCGAGAAGGACGTCAGCGGCCAGGAGCCCCGCATCGGGGTCTTCGCCTGCCACTGCGGCAAGAACATCGGCGGTGTGGCCGACATCCCCGATGTCGTCGAGTACGCCAGGACTCTGCCCAATGTGGTGTACGCCGAGGACAACCTCTACACCTGCTCGGTCGACACCCAAGTGCGGATCCAGCAGATGGTCAGGGAGCACGACCTCAACCGGGTGGTGGTGTCCTCGTGCAGCCCCCGCACCCACGAGCCGCTCTTTCGCGACACCTGCCGCAAGGCGGGCCTCAACGAGTACCTGTTCGAGATGGCCAACATCCGGGACCAGAACACCTGGGTGCACATGCACGAGCCAGAGAAAGCCACACAGAAAGCCAAGGACCTCACCCGCATGGCGGTGGCCAAAGCAAGACTGCTGGAGCCGCTCGAGCGGATCAAAGTGCCGGTCAACCAGGACGCCCTGGTCATCGGTGGTGGCATGGCCGGCATGACCGCTGCCTGTGATCTGGCCAATCAGGGATTCGACGTCCATCTGGTCGAGCGGGAGCAGCAGCTGGGTGGCAACCTGCGCCACGTCCATTACCTGTTCAATGGGGAGGACCCGCAGGCCAAACTGGCCGAGACCATCGAAGAGGTGGCCGCTCATCCGCGGATTCACCTGCACATGGGGAGCACCGTCAGCGAGGTCAAGGGTTTCTACGGCAACTTCGAGTCGAGGATTCAGAACGGCGCCGAGCCGGAGACCGTCGAGCATGGTGCCATCGTCGTCGCCACCGGCGCCAAGGAGCGCAAGCCCACTGAGTACCTCTACGGCGAGGACGAGAAGGTCCTGACCCAGAACGAGCTCGAGGCCAAGCTGGCCAACCGGGAGTCGGAGGTGCGGGGTCTGAGATCGGTCGTCATGATCCAATGCGTCGGCTCCCGCGAGCCCGACCGCCCCTGGTGCAGCCGCATCTGCTGCTCCCATGCGGTGAAGAACTCGCTGAAACTCAAAGGCCTCGACCCGGCCACCGAGGTCTACGTCCTCTATCGGGACATTCGAACCTACGGCATGAGGGAGAAATACTACGGCGAGGCACGGCGGATGGGGGTACGTTTCCTGCGCTATGAGCAGGATCGAAAGCCGGTGGTGGAGAGGGTCGACGACCGCTTCCAGGTAACCACATTCGACCGCATGCTCGACCGCGAGATCAAGATCGACGCCGATCTGGTGGTGCTGTCCACGGGGATCGTTCCCCACGACGAAGCCGACGAGCTGGCGAAGATGCTCAAGGTCTCGCAGAGCCAGGAGAAGTTCTTCCTCGAGGCGCACATGAAGCTGCGGCCGGTGGACTTTGCCACCGAAGGCGTCTACATGTGCGGACTGGCCCACTGGCCCAAGGCGGTCGACGAGTCCATCTCCCAGGCGTGCGCGGCGGCCTCACGGGCGGCCACGATCCTGTCGCAGCAGGAGCTCGAGCTCGAGGGTTCGGTCTCAACGGTCAAGGATGCCAACTGCGACGGCTGTGCCTACTGCATCGCGCCGTGCCCCTACGAAGCCATAACCCTGCTCGAGTACAAGAGCGATGGGGCGATTCGCAAGACGGTCGAAGTCAACGAATCTCTCTGCAAAGGATGCGGCTCATGCCAGGACACCTGTCCCAAGGAGGGGGTCTTCGTCAAGCACTTCAGGCTCGATCAGCTCGAGGCCATGATCAACGCGGCACTCGAGCATTGAGGAGCGAATGTCGAATCTCGCTACAAAAGGAGCGAAGAATGAGCGATAACGGCTTCGAACCGCTGGTCATCGGGTTCTGCTGCAACTGGTGCGCCTACGCTGGAGCGGATCTGGCGGGGGTCTCCAGGCAGCAATACCCGGCCAACATCCGCATCATACGCGTGATGTGCTCGGGGATGATCCATCCCAATCTGGTCGTCAACGCGCTGACCAACGGTGCCGATGGCGTCCTGGTCTGTGGTTGACACCTCGGTGACTGCCATTAC
>CALILB010000089.1 GCA_938016625.1 uncultured bacterium
ATGTGGAGCGGCTCCGAGACCATGGGCATCAACGTCTGGGTCGATCAGGAGTAGCGCAACGCTCCCAGGACCCAGCGGTATCCAACGGCGGGTGGCCACCAGGCCACCCGCCCTTTTTCTTCAAATCACCTCTCCGGCGGAGCGCTTTTTTAGCTGTGTCCGACAAAAAACGACATCGACCCCGGCCCGCACCCATGAGGCCTTTTCTTTCGCCGCAACTGCAGGCATCCAGCCCGGGTTACATAACCCGTTTGTTTTCAGCGGATTAGATGATTAGAAACGAGCTCGGTGTCCACCGGTTCCGGTACCACGGTCGGAACATATAGAAATATGTCAATGGCACTTGGATTGCTGAAGGAGGGTAGGGGCTTCCACGTCTGGGAGCCCAGGACCTGGGAGGCAGACCGCCTGCCGGCCATGACCTCGACCATGGCACCGGCGACGGCGTCCTTGTTCAAATGACCACCCAGAAGCACAGCTACCAAAAAGCCGCCTTCAACGCCTTGCTTTTGCTCGGGGCGCTCCTGCTGATCACTCCGGCCGCCACGACGGCTCAAGATCGCAACCTCCGTTTCGAGCACCTGTCGCTCGAGGACGGGCTTTCACAGAGCTATGTCAACACCGTCTTCCAGGACAGCCGCGGGTTCATGTGGTTCGGCACCGAGGACGGGCTCAACCGCTACGACGGCCGCTCCTTCACCATCTTCAAGCACGATACCGAGGATCCATCCTCGCTGTCGCACAACTTCATCTGGGACGTACTCGAGGATCGCAACGGCTCGCTCTGGGTCGGTACCAACGGCGGCGGGCTCGATCGGTGGGACGGAAACAACAGCACCTTTGTCCACTTCAAGAACAATCCGGCGAATCCGCAGAGCCTCAGTCACGACCGTGTGCGTGTCCTCTTCGAGGACCGCGAGGGTGTGCTCTGGATCGGCACCGATGGCGGCGGACTCAACCAGTTCGACTCCGCCACCCAGACCTTCCGGCGGTTCAGCCATGACCCCTCCAACCCCGACAGCCTGACCAACGACCGGGTGCGCGCGATCCATCAGGACCGCGATGGGATCCTCTGGATCGGTACCTACGGCGGCGGCCTCAACAAACTCGACCCAAAGACGCTCGCTTTTGTTCATCACCGCCCCGAGGAGGGCGACGCCCACCCGCTGTGCTCGGCCGAGATCACGGCGATCCACGAGACACCGGACGGCGCCATCTGGGCCGGCACCTATGGAGATGGCGCCTACAGGATCAATCGGCAAACCGACGAGATCGATCACTTCACCAGCGATCCCGACCGCCCCACCAGCCTGACCTCGAACAGTGTCCACACGATCTTCCAGGACAGCACTGCCACTCTCTGGTTTGGTACCGAGGATGGCCTGAGCGAGTGGAGACCCGAGACCGGAAAATTCGCCCGCTACACCCACAGCGCCACCGACCCGAAGAGCCTCGGCGCCAACGGCATTCACTCCATCTTTCAGGATCGCGGCGGTGTGCTCTGGATCGGCACCAAAGGGGGCGGGCTGAGCAAGTGGAACGCCCTGACCGGGTCGTTCCCCCATTACCGAAAAGACGCCTCCGTTTCAACCAGCTTGAGCGCCAACCAGGTCTCCTCCTTCTACGAGGACACCGACGGCATGCTGTGGATCGGCACCTACGGCGGTGGACTCAATCGCTTCGATCGACAGACCGGCACCTACACCCACTACTCGCACGATCCCGACGACCCCAGCAGTCTCAGTGACGATCGGGTCATGTCGCTCATGGAGGACAGCCATGGCGACCTCTGGGCAGGCACGATGACCGGCGGCCTCAACCGACTCAATCGTGAGACGGGTCTCTTTACCCGCTTCCAAAATAATCCCGAAGACCCCAAGAGCATCACGCGCGACGGCATCATGACCATCTTCGAGGACAGCCAGGGCACCCTGTGGATCGGCACCTTCGAAGGCGGTCTCAATCGCTTCGATCGTGCAACCGAGAGCTTCACACACTATGTGAACGACCCCGCCATTCCCACGAGCCTGAGCGGCAATCGGGTGACCAAGCTCTACGAAGACCACGACGGAGTTCTCTGGGTGGGGACGGATGGCGGTGGTCTGAATCGCTTCGACCGCGCCACCGGGACCTTTACCCACTTTCGACACGACCCCGAGGATGCAACCAGCCTCAGCAGCGACGTCGTCTTCTCGATGCACGAGGACCGGTCGGGGGCGCTCTGGATCGGCACCCTCAACGGCGGCCTCAATCGCTGGGACGCGGAGGATAGAAGGGTCCATCGCGGAGTCTTCGAGCACTTCACGGAGCGAGACGGGCTGCCCAACGACGTGATCTATGGCATCGTCGCCGACCACCAGGGCAATCTGTGGATGAGCACCAATATGGGGCTGTCGAAGCTCAACCTGCGCACACAGATCTTCAAGAACTACGATGTCACCCACGGTCTGCAGAGCAACGAGTTCAACTTCGGCTCCTACTATCGGAACCCGGACGGTGAGCTGTTCTTTGGCGGCATCAACGGCTTCAACGCTTTCTATCCGTCCCAGATACTCGACAACGCCCACGTCCCACCGGTTGTTCTGACCTCCATCCGCAAGGCCAACCGGGAGATCGATCTCGATCGACCGGTCTGGGAAGCGGAGGAGATCGAGGTCAGCTACCGTGACCATGTCGTCTCGATCGAGTTCGCGGCGTTGGACTACACGGCACCCGAACAGAACCATTATGCCTACATGCTCGAAGGCTTCGACGACGACTGGATCGAGCTGGGCACACTACAGCGCGCCACCTACACCAACCTGCCGGCCGGCACCTACACCTTCCGCGTCAGAGGCTCCAACAACGACCTTGTCTGGAGTGAGCAGGGCGCCTCTCTCACGGTGCGAGCCATTCCTCCCCCATGGAAGACCTGGTGGGCCTACAGCCTCTACATGCTGGCCCTGGTGGCGGTGGTCTATGCCTACGTCCGGGCTCAAACAAGGAAGCTCGAGCGAGAGGAAGACTACAGCCGGAGGCTGGAGAACCAGGTGCAGGAGAGAACCCGGGAGCTGGCGAAGAGCAACGAGGATCTCAAGCTGGTCAATCTCAAGCTCCAGGAGGCCAGTCTCACCGACTCGCTCACCGGCTTGAGGAATCGTCGCTATCTGATGACGCACATCCAGGAGGATCTGTCGCTGGTCGAGCGTCAATACAAGTTCGGAGTGTTTGCGGAGGGTAGCGACCGCCGGCTCTCCAAGGACCCGGATTTCCTCTTTGTGATGATCGATCTGGATGGTCTCAAGGAGCTCAATGACCTCCTCGGGCACTCCGCCGGCGATTTGGCGATCGTACAGATGCGCGAGATCCTTCAGAACTCCTCGCGCGACTCGGACACCATCATCCGCTGGGGTGGAGACGAGTTCATGGTGGTCGGCCGGGGGGTGGACCGCGACCACGGCGAGACCCTCGCCGAGCGCATTCGCAGCTCGGTGGAGAGCCATCCCTTCGAGCTGGGTCTCGACGAGCCGGTCCACCTGACCTGTTCGGTCGGTTTTGCCTTCTACCCCTTCCTCTCATCTCAGCCGACCCTGCTCAGCGGTGAGCAGGTCATCCGCATCGCCGATCGCGCCCTGTATCTGGCCAAGACCAGTGGCCGCAACGCCTGGGTCGGGATCTTCAGCACCGACAAGACCCCGGATGACGCCAATTTGCCGCGCACCATCAACAACGATCTCGAGGGGCTCACCAGCCAGGGGTTTGTAGAGCTTCAAACATCGATTCCCGATCCCGCCCAGCTCGTCTGGGAGAGGGCATGAGCGTGCCGGAGGAGACAATGGAGAACCCCCATATCCTTTTCCTAACCAGCGGGTCGCCGTGGGTTCTCGCCGCCACACGAACCCTTTCGGATGCCGGCTTGAAGGTAGAGGTGTTGGCAAATGACGCCGATCTGGTGTCGACTCTCGAGAGTCTGAGACCCGATCTTCTCCTCATCGATGCCGATTCATCGGACGGCGAGGGCTTCGACGCTTGCAAGGCGGCTCGCCGGAGCTCGGCCGGCGAAAACACCCCCATCCTGTTGGTGACCGAGCAGGGAAACACGGAAAGGGCGTATTCCGCAGGAGCCACCGATGTCGTGATCAGCCCTCCCGACCCAGCGATCCTGATTCATCGCTCGCGGGCACTTCTCGCCGCCGCTCGAGCCTTTCAAGAGGTTCGCAAGAGCCGCGAGAGTCTCGAGCAGCTGGCCTACTTCGACCGTCTTACTGCCCTTCCCAATCGGGCGATGTTCCGCGAGCTGTTGGGACACGAGCTGGCCCGCGGCCAGCGCTCCCAGACTCCCGTGGCGGCGTTACTGCTCGATATCGATCGCTTCAAAGAGATCAACGAAACCCGGGGCTACAAGCTGGGCGACCAGCTCTTGGAGATGGTTGCCGCCCGCCTTCTCCAGAGTCTGCGCAAGACCGACTATGTCGCGCGCAGCGCCGAAGACACCGGCGCACAGGTGGCTCGCCAGGGTGGAGACGAGTTTGCCCTTTTGCTCACCGACCTCGCCCAACTCGACGACGCGGGTCGAGTGGCTCAACGCATTCTGCAGAGCCTGGTCCAACCATTCGTGCTGGGCGGAGAAGAGATTTTTGTCACCGCCAGTATCGGCATCGCGATAGCCCCCAACGACGGCTCCGATGTCGACTCACTGCTGCAGAGTGCCGAGACCGCCATGTATTGCGCCAAGCGGCAGGGTGGGAACAACTTCCAGTTCTACGCCGAGTCGATGAACGAGGCCATGGTCAAGCGGTTGGAGTTGGAAGCCAACCTGCGGCGGTCGGTCGAGAGAGATCAGCTGGTGCTCTTCTATCAGCCGTTGATCGACATCTCGAATCGACAGCTGGTGGGTATGGAGGCCCTGCTGCGTTGGATGCATCACGATCTGGGGATGGTCTCTCCGGCGGAGTTCATACCGCTGGCCGAGGAGACGGGCCTGATCGTGCCCATCGGGCGCTGGGTTCTGCGCACCGCCAGCCGACAACTTCATCGCTGGCATGTGGATGGGTTCGAGTGGCTGCGGATGGCCGTCAACATCGCCAATCGTCAACTCCGGGAACCGGACTTCGTTAGCGACGTACAGGAGATCCTCGACGAGACAGGTCTCGACCCGAGCCGGCTCGAGCTGGAGGTGACCGAGACAAGCGTCATGAAGAACGATCAAAAGACCCTGGAAGCGCTGCAGGAGCTGCGAAAGATCGGGGTCCGACTGGCGGTGGACGACTTCGGTACCGGCCACTCCGTCCTCACATACCTCAGGGACTTTCCTCTCAACACGCTCAAGATCGACCGCTCGTTCATCAACGGTGTTGCCACCGAAGGCAAAGACGCGGCGATCACCAGTGCGGTCATCGCCATGGCCCATCGGCTCGATCTCCGCGTCGTGGCCGAGGGGGTCGAGACCGAAGATCAGCTCTCCTTTCTGACCCGTCACGACTGCGACGAGTGTCAGGGATTTCTGTTCAGCCGACCGGTTCCGGCCAGCGAGATCGGTGAGATCTTGGCAGATGAGATCCGCTCCCGCCGGGCACGGCAGAGCGGCAAGTCCCAACTCAAGGCAGGATAGCCGTCTCCACTTCCCCGCTCAGATCTTCGCCAGTGCCCTCCTCGCGCACCGCCCCGGAGAACACCCAGACAAGACCCATCAGCATCGCCGCCATCCAGAAAGGGGTACGAATTCCCAGATGTTGGAAGGCGGCGCCGGACCAGAGCGGTCCCAACATCCGGGCGACGCCGCCGTAGGCCTGTTGCACCCCGAGGACCAGCCCGGTCTGATGGGGCTCGGCCCGGTGCGAGACGATCGATGTGGTGGAGGGGAAGAGCAGCGCGGTGCCCACCGGAATCAACAGCACGGCCAGCCCAAGCTCGAAGAAATTGCGGGCGAGCGGCACGGTTGCGAGTCCCAGACCGATCGAGACGATACCCATGCGAAGAGTCCTGACCTCCCCAAAGCGACGCACCATGGGCCCCAGAACAAGGGCACGCATGACCACGGAGACGGCGCCCACATAGACGAAGAACCAACCGATCGTCTTCTCCGTCACCCCAAAGCGCCGTTCCAAATAGAGAGCCAGAACACCGTTCATCGCCATAAAGGCCATCATCCCCAGGGCGTAGATCCAGACCGGCGCCGCTACCCGCCCACGGGGGTGCTGGAGAATGTCCATGAACTGCCGGCGGGCGGTACCAGGAGCTACCGGGCGTCGAACCGACCCCGAAGTCGTCTTGGCCACCGACTCCGGCAGCCACAACGAGCCAAAGATCAGATTGAGGACACACAACCCCGCCGCCAGATAGCCTGGACCGATGGTGCCGACGGCCGCCGCCAACGACCCGATGGCCGGCCCGATCATCACCCCTGCACTGCTGGCTACCGTCAGCCAGCCGAGAGCCTTGGCGCGGTCCTTGGCCGGCACCACGTCGCTGACGTAGGCCTGGACAACCCCAACGGTGCCCGCGCCGCCCCCCTGGACCAGCCGGGAGAGGAATAGCACCCAGACCGTCCCCGCCGATTCGAACAGGACGTAGGACACGGCCGAGATCAGGAGTCCACCCAGGATCGCCGGTCGGCGTCCGTAACGATCCGAGAGTCTCCCCCACAGCGGCGCGGCAGCGAGCTGCGCCAGAGCAAAGATCGAAACCAGCGCTCCCACCAGGAACGGATCGGCCCCCAACTTCTCGGCGTAGAAGGGCAGCAGCGGCAGCACGATCAGGAAGCCGATCATGTCGACGAAGACCGTCAACATGAGCACCCAGAGCCGGCGGATGAAGTCGCGTGGATCCATTGCTGTCTTTAGCGCTAGATGCGCTCCTCACGCCCCCAGACCAGAAATGCAGTGGCGCTGACCGCCATCAGGAGCACCCCGTAGACCGCCGCCACACCGGTCTCCTGCAACCGCAAGCTGGAGAGGATCTCGATCGAGATCGGTCGGGTGTCGTAGGTATAGAGCACGATCGAAGTAACGAAGTCGCCGAGGGCGGTAATAAAGGCCAGGCTGGCGCCGGCGGCCACCGCCGGTCTCAGCAGCGGCAGGGTTACCCGTTTCCAGGTCCGCCAGCGCCCGGCGCCCAGAGATGCCGAGGCCTCTTCCACGGCAGGGTCGAGCTGGCGCAGACCAGCCAGTGAGCTGCGGCCGGTCACCGGCAGGCTGCGCACCAGATAGGCGAGCGGCAGAATCCACGGTGTCCCCACCAGCACGATACGTCCCATCGCCGGGGCGTGGACACTGAATGCGGTGGCCAGCGAGATGGCGAAGACCGTGCCGGGGACCGCCCAGGGAATCGACAACAGGGTCTCCAGGGCCCCACCCAGCCTTCCCCGGAGCTTCAACGACAAGCGTGCGGCCGCCAGGCCCAGGACCACGGCGCCCACCGTCGCGGCGATCGCCATCCAGACCGAGTTGACCACCGGGCGCAGCCGCTCCGGGGTGGAGATCAGGGACTCGTAGTTGCTGGTGTCGAGGACCGGTGGCAGCGCCTCGACGGTCCATGTCCCAGGGGGAACAAAGGAGATGAGCAACAGGGTCAGATGGGGCAGCAGAAGAAGAAGAGCGAGGCCCCAGCCAAGGGTCGCGGCTCCTGCCCTGACCAGTGGCCGCCTCAACACCCGGCGCGACGGCGCCACTCCACGGGTACCGCCGACTACCACCGAACGACCCGGATCGATACGCCGCATCGCCCACAGCCCGGCAAAGGCGAGAATCGCCAGCGTCACTGTCTCGACCTGAGCCATCGATAGCTCACCATTGAGCTTCGACGCCACGATCTGCGTCGTCATCACCCGGAAACCACCGCCAAAGATATAGGGTGCTGAAAACGAAGCCAGGGACGTCATGAAGGTCAGGAGCGAGGCGCCCACCAGTGCGGGCAACAGCAGCGGCAGCGTGACCCGGAAGAGGGTTGCCACCCGGCCGGCCCCCAGCGACGCCGAGGCTTCCAGCATGGCGACGTCGAGACGGGCCAGACCGGCCCGGGTAAACAGATAGAAGTAGACATACATCGAGTAGGCGTGGACGAGCAGGATGGCTGCGGGACCCGACAGCCGCCAGGGGGCCTGTTGCAGACCCAGCAGGGACTGGATACCGCGGCTCACAAAGCCGCTCTCACCGTAGAGAAACAGAAAAGCGATCACGCCCACCAATGGCGGCAGGGCCACCGGCAGCGCGACCAACGCTCCCAGGATGCGACGCCCCGGAAACTCGGTGCGGGCAAAGACGAACGCCAGGGGGATGCCCACGGCGCCGGCCAACGCCACCGAAGCGGCCGATATCCAGAGACTCCGCCAGAGTGCCTGCCATTCGTCGGGACGCCGCGCGAATTCGGCAAAGTGATCGAGCGAGAGGCCACGGGGCAGACCCAACGCCTCCATGAGTGTGATGAGAAGTGGATAGCCGACCAGCCAGGTCAGAAGGGCCGCCACCCCAAAACCGGCAATCCGCCGTGTCTCCGGCTTCACGACCCATCTCCACTAGATCGCCCGAATATCCGCGCCGTGGAGATCTCCGGACGAGGGATGACACCCACTCGGGCGCCGACCTGGGTGGCGCCGGGCAACCCGGCCACCAGGAGCTCGCCACCGATCTCCAGCTCGACCAGGTAGTAGGTCGCTTCGCCCGCATACCGCCGGTCCATGACAGTGCCCTCGAGCGCTTCTCCCGCCGCGCGCTTGGCGAGGCTCAGACCCTGCGGCCGGAGCATCAGTTCCACCTCGTCACCCGGAGCGAAGGACTCGCTCGGCACGCCCGGCCAGCGCACACCACGCCCCTGGAAGCGGTTGTCGCCGATCAGTACCCGGCCATCGTCGGCCATCACACCCGGCAGCGAGCTGGCTCGACCCACAAACGAGGCCACGAACCGGCTTTCGGGCTCGAGGTAGAGCTCTTCGGGGCTTCCCACCTGCTGCAGGCGTCCCTCGTTGAGCAGCGCCACCCGGTCGCCGACATCGAAAGCCTCCTCCTGCTCGTGGGTAACCCAGAGAGCGGTGATCCCGATCTGCTGGATGGCCCGCCGGAGCTGGCGGCGGGTCCGCTCCCGCAGAGTCGGGTCGAGGTTGGACAGCGGCTCGTCGAGCAGCAGCAGCCGCGGATCCGGCGCCAGGGCCCGCGCCAGTGCCACCCGTTGCTGCTGCCCTCCCGAGATCTCGTGGACCCGTCGCTTCTCGAAGCCTTCGAGATCGACCAGCGGCAGCAGCTCGGCTACCCGTCGCTTGATCTCGTCCTTTGGCACCCGCCGCGATTCGAGGCCAAAGGCCACGTTCTGTTCCACGCTCAGATGAGGAAAGAGCGCATAGTGCTGAAAGACCATGCCGAAGTTGCGCTTCTCCGGCGGCTGCGAGGTGACCTCCTCAGCCGCTACGACTATCGAGCCGGCATCGGGTCGCTCGAAGCCGGCGATCATCCGCAGCAGTGTCGTCTTGCCGCTGCCGCTCGGCCCCAGCAGGACGAGTACCTCACCCTCGGCTACTTCGAGCGAGAGATCTTCGAGGACGGTCTGATCCCCAAAGCTCTTGTCGAGGGCGGTAAGGGTGAGAAAGGGTGGCATGTTCCCTGGCTAATTACGTTCTAGCGATGGTGTTGTTTGACACCGCGCCGTTCGGCCGGCACAGAGGCCGGCCGCTTCGACACAAACGGGTGGAGGCACGGAGGCCGGCTGCTTCGTTGGGGTGAGCTGGTCATCGATCTAGCCGCGGCTGCGGACCTCTCGATCCCAGCGGGACATCCACTCGGTCCCGTGCTCGGTAACCAGATCCCAGTCCACGTCCGCACGGACGATCTCCTGCAGTGCCTCCTGGGCCCACTCCGGCAGCTCCTGGGTCGGCAAGTCGGTCCGCGCCGGCAGCCGGAAGGCTTCACGGGCGGTCAGGAGCAGCGCCTCACGACTGCCGATCCACTCGATAAAACGCTTCGCCTCCTCGGCGTGCGGGGTGCCCGCCACCAGACCGATGGAGTCGCTGATCACCGGTGTGCCGCTGCTGGGAAAGTGATAGCCCAGGGGAGTGCCGCGTTGCTGGAGAAAAAGCAGGTCGGTCAGCTCCCAGATCGACACCAGCCCCTCCTGCCGCGTCAACTTCTCGAACAGCAGAGCCGGATTGACGACATA
>CALILB010000090.1 GCA_938016625.1 uncultured bacterium
GAGCCGTTGACCGCCGACTCGATGGGGAGAGTGACCAACAGCTCGACCTCCTCCGGAGCCATACCGGGAGCCTCGGTGAGCACGGTGACGGTGGGAGCCGACAGGTCCGGGAAGATGTCCACCGGCAGACCGGCAATCCAGACGCTGCCAAGAAGGAGAAGAAGACCGGCGGCAGCCGCCACCAGCAGCTGGTGACGGAGCGAGAAGCGGACAAGACGGTCGAGTCGCTTCATAACCGCCTCAGTGCACGTGCCCGTGTGCTTCGCCGCTGGTCATCAACGACGATCGACGAATCGACTCGCCACCGCGGGTAACGAGGCGCTGCCCCTCCACCAGACCCTCCACCAGGATCCGGTCGCCCTCACGGGCCACGACGTGGACCTCCTGCCGCGCGAACTCCTCACCCGAGAGTTGGAGGTAGACCACCGTGACACCCCCGTCGTCGACCGGTGCGGTGGCCGGCACGACGATACCCTCGACCCCCTCGGCCAAAAGCACCTGGGCCTGGACCGTGGTTCCCAGGATCAGATCGTCGACCCCCGGAACCTCGAGAAGCACCGCCACCGTTCCCGTGGCCGCCGCCATCTCTGGTGCGACCGAGACCAGACGTACCGTATCTCCCGCCAGACGGATCGGCGACGCTTGAGGAAAGCTCACCACCACCCCGGACACATCGTCCCCGGCCAGCCGACGGGCATCCTCCGGCGAGACCGCCACCTCGAGCCAGACCGGCTCGCTCTGCACGATGCGCGCAAGCGGCTCACCGGCCGCCACCGCGGCTCCCGGCGAAGCCGTTACCGCCGCAATCTTCCCGCTGAGAGGTGCTCGCAGGGTCAGACCCCCAGCGCCACCGCCTTCGCGGGCCGAACGGGCGGCCTCGAGGTTGCGACCCGCAGCGACGCTCGTGGCCTCCAGAGTCGCCACCCGCGCCCGCGCCTCCTCTACCTCCCTACGGCTGGTGGCCTCCAGCGCCAGCAGCTCTTCCAGCCTGGCCAACCGCGCGCGGGCGGTGGCCAGCTCCGTGGCCAACGAGGCCGCCCCGGCCTCGAGATCCGAGAGGCTCCGATCGGCGGCGGTTCGCGGCAGCAGTTGGAAGAGCGAGGCCCCACGCTCGACCTGTTGCCCCGGATAGGGCCAGGGATCGGGCAGCAACACCGCGTCCATCGGCGCGGTGATCGCCGCTTCGCCACCCGCCGGTGGTCGCACCCGGGCCAGTCCCTCGATGCTGTGCGCGAGGCTGCCGGTCTGGACCCAGCTGGTGGCGAACTCTGTCCGCCACTGCTCCTCTTTGAGAAACGGCAGAGGCTCGCCGCCGTCTCCGGCGCCTTCCGGCTCCGGTGCCGCGACCAGACCACCCGGGTCATCCGGACTACCGACCCGCACCCGGCCGCCGGGGATCTCCTCCTTGCCGGCCGGCGACGCGATGCGGAAGGCCAGCTCGAACTCTCCGATCTTCTCCGGACGCACCTCCACGTTGAAGATCCCGGGTCGGATCGGCTCGACGCTGGTAAAGACCATCTCCGACCCTCCCTCCCGCAGAACGATCTCGACTCTGCCCTCGAGCAGCGGCTGGAAGCCGTCCAGCACCGTGACGTGAGTGTGCGCCAGGGCCGTCTCCCCGGCGACCAGTGCATCGATCTCCGGGAACAGCTCGTAGACCTCTCCCCAGGCGGTCACCGCCCAGGTCTCCTCTTCGTCGTGGTCCTCGACCTGGGTGTCACCAGCACACCCTGGGAGGCCGACCGCGATCACCAGAGCGAGTAGGACGAGTCGCAGCGGGAGCAGCCCCTCGAATCTTGTCTGACTGGTGGGCATCGTCATGGTGTCTCTCCGTTGTCTAACGGGTATTGGGCGGGTGGGCTGAGCGCCCGGCCTGCCGCCCGCTCGAGGTTTCGATGGGCGGCCAGAGCTGCCGACCGTACTTCGAGAGCGGCCAACTCGGCGTTGACCGCCGAGCGGAAGGTCTCGAGAAGGTCGGTGAGGCTCGACTCACCATGTTGGAACGAGGCGATGGCGGCCTCGATCAGACCGTCGGTGCCGGCAGTGGCCTCCTCCGCCTGCCGTGCAGCCGCGGCTAGTCGGCCATAGGCGGACATAGAGCCGGCCCGCTCGCCGTCCACCTGCCGCCGAGCCATCGTCAGCTGGGCCTCCACAGCTTCGATCTCGGCGTCCGCCAACAACCGCTCCGCCTGGTTGCGCTCGGCCAGCGGAACCGGCCAGGCGAACCCCAGAATCGGACCCGAAAAAGATTCGTCGCCCACCTCCTGACGCTGCCAGCCGGCCAACAGCTCCGGCAGGTCGACCACCCGACCGGCAGCCTTGCGCGCCAACTGTGAAGCTTCGAGTCGCGCCTCGAGGGCGACGATATCGGGATGATCGGCGAAGGTTTCCCCGGGCTCGATCGGTAGATCGGGCACAGTCGGCGTCGTCGCGGCCGGTAGATCTGGGCGCCAGACTCTTGCCAGGGCACCATTCTGGGCAGCTTCAGCTTCGGCGAGGGCCAGTCGACCCTCGACCAGCGCCGCGGCGATCGTCAGACGACCGGTTTCCAGACCCGACGCCTCCCCTCGCTCGGTTCGCCTTTGCTCGCGCCTGGCAAGCTCGTCAACCCGCTCGGCGTGGGTGGCGAGGCGCTTGGCTCGCGCTGAGGAAACCGCCCATTCGGCGTAGATCCGGCGCAGCTCGAGCCGAACCTCGAGACGGTTGCCGGTCAGATAGGCCTGCTCGGCTTCCACCCGGCTTGCGGCAGAGTCCTTTGCCAACCCGCGGCGACCGGGAAGCGGCGGCTGCCAGGCGACAACGACATCGATCTGTTCGGTCGGGCCGCTGGGATCCTCGCGCACAAATCCCAACCCCGGGTTCTCGAGCGTCGCCACCCGCTTCGCCTCAGCGCGAGCGGCCCCCAGGGCCTCGCCAAGGGCGGCAAAGGCCGGGTGGTCCTCGTTCAAGACCTCGAGGAACTCGGTTTCGGTAACGGTCTCTGGGCCCTGGCCGACGAGGGGCGGGGCCAAGCTGGCCGCGACGAGGGCGGCAATCACAATCCGCATAGATACTCCTTTCCTGGGTTCGACTTTCGGAGCCCCGGTTGAGGGCTCGCTTCAGAACCCGGGATCAGAGCAACAGCGAACAGTGGGTATCAAACAGGAGGTCAGGAGGAGCGCGAAGCAGCCGGGTGTCGGTGGTGTCGCCCGGCACCGAGGCGGGAATCGCATTCGACGCACCGGCGACCAAGCCGACGACTTTGGGGGCCCGTCGGACGGTTGGGCTTTTTGACAAGGCTGCCGTGTGCTCGTGCTCCGAGGTGAGCTCGGCGTGGTGGTGCCCGTGGAGGGTAGCCAGGACCAGCTCGTCCTCATCTGGTGGTCCCTGGCCTACCGGCCCACCTCCATGATGATCGAGGACTAGATGAAGGCTGAGAGCCAGCGCGCCCGCCGCGGGTGCCATCCACAGGACAAGCACCGCCAGCACGAAAACCCTCCGACAAACTGAGCGCGGCATCGCGGCATTGTCACCCATAGGGGCAGGTCGGTCAATACGCCTGGCTTCCGACCGGCCCCCTACTAAAGGAGGGACAAACCCTTGTCGAGACTCGGGTACGAGAGCTGAGTCAGTAGCTCCTGCTTCATGCGGCTCGTATCACCGACATGAGACACCATCCCGATGCGGATGAAATCCCGGTGAAGCGGGGCAACGGAGCCGGTCACCAGAGCGAAAGCTTCCACCGCGGCGGCCGCAGCGTAAAAGGTCCACCGCGGCAGCCGCGGCGGCTTCGCGGTGCCCCAGTGCTCGGCGAATCGGTCGAGACCGTCCTGGAGTGTCAGCGGCACGTCGTCGCCGAGATGATAGATGCCGTCTACTCCCTCGCCTTCGATGGCGGCACGCACACAGGAGAGGAAATCCGGTAGGGCCAGCCAGTGGTACCACGTCGGCTCTCGCCACACCGCCAGCAGTCGCCGGCGCAAAAGCCGGCGAGCGACCTCGATCATCAGCACACCGCTGCCGTAGACCGTTCCTGTTCGCAGAATGATCGGTGTCGTAGCTGTCCCTTCCGCCAACTCGAAAACCTGACGCTCGGCCTCGAGCCGTGTCTGGGCATGCACCGAAATCGGTGTGGCATCCAGGCGCCCGGTAGCGGGATGTGTCGGGGTGGTGTTCCCCTCGACATGCGGAAAGCTGATGAGAATGAATTTGCCCACCCCGGCCTCGATCGCCGCCCTCATGATGTTCTGGACGTAGGTCACATTGGTGAAAGGCAGGAAGCTGGCCGGCCGTGGCGCGAACAGCACCCCGGCCAGATGCACGATGCAATCGACATCGGCGCACACACCGGCCAGTGTCTCGGTATTGCCAAGATCGGCCTGAACAACCTCTACACCGCTGGCCGACCGCAGATCCGACGCGAGCTCGGTTCGGTGGGTCATCAACCGCAATTGGTGCGGTGATTCGAGCAGCTCGCGCGCGAGGAATGTAGCCAGGTTACCGGCGGCACCATTGATCAGAATCCTCATACCCACCTCGAGTATCCCATCTCGGACTGCAAAATATCCGGGCTGTGACACCGAAAAGTGTAGACTGTCTGCGAGTTCTTCTGAGAGAGGCAGGAGCTGCGGGATGTCACAGTTCCCATGGGCGGAGTCGGGATGATCGGTCGAACCATCTCCCATTACAGAATCCTGGAGAAGCTCGGCGAAGGGGGCATGGGCGAGGTCTACCGGGCCGAGGACACCAAGCTCGGCCGCCAGGTGGCGATCAAGGTTCTGCCCCAGGCCTTTACCGCCGACCCCGAGCGGCTGGCCCGATTCGAGCGCGAGGCCAGGGCGCTGGCTGCCCTCGATCATCCGAACATCGTTCATATCTACTCGGTGGAAGAGGCCGAGGGGGTCCATCTGCTCACCATGCAGCTGGTCGAAGGCAAGCGCCTGGCGGAGCTGATCCCGGAAAGCGGCATGCCCTTGGAGCAGTTTCTCGAGCTGGCGATTCCGCTGGCCGACGGCCTCCGAGCCGCCCATGAAAAGGGTGTCACCCACCGGGATCTAAAACCCGAGAACTTGATGATCGACGACGAAGGCCGGGTCAAGATCCTGGACTTTGGACTCGCCAAGCTGCGCCTACCCGACTCGGATGCCGGGGCCAGCCAGTTGCCTACCCAAACCATGACCCAGGCCGGGATGGTCATGGGCACGGTTCCCTACATGTCCCCGGAGCAGGTGCAGGGGGAGCCCGTGGATCACCGGACGGACCTCTTCTCCCTCGGCGTCATTCTTTACGAGATGATCACCGGGCAGAGACCGTTCAGCGGGAAGAACTCAGCGGCTTTGATCTCGAGCATCCTGCGGGACACACCGGCCCCGGTGGTCGAGATCCGATCGGGTTTACCCGCGCAGTTCGATCGCATTCTCAGGCGCTGCGCAGAAAAGGATCCGGAACACAGGTACCAATCGGCCGGCGAAGTCTGTGATGAGCTGCGGAACTTGGAGCGGACTTGGTCTGCAGTGAGACCCGCACCACTCGAGCCCGTCCCCGAGCCGATTCCGGCAGAGGTGGAGGCAGTGTCCACCCCGGCGCCCCGGCCGGGTTTCGACTATCGGTGGCTGGCGATTCCGGCCATCATCGCCTCGGCGATCATCTCCGTCTACTATGCGGTACCCGGCCTCCGGCGCAAGGCCGCGAAGGAAGCGCCGACGCAACTCCGGACCACTTACGACCAGGTGACCTCACAACCCGGCGCGGAGCAGTATCCAAGCCTCTCACCCGATGGCAAGTGGGTGGTCTACTCGGGCGAAGGGTCGGGCAGTAAAGACATCTACCTCCAACGGGTCGGCGGACAGAACCCGATCAACCTGACC
>CALILB010000091.1 GCA_938016625.1 uncultured bacterium
TTCATCCCGGCGGGCTGCACATCGGTCTTGGCGGCCTTGGCCGTAAAGCGATCGGCCCGGCCACCAAAGATCAGCCGTGATTTGGTGCCCAGCAGCTGCGCCCCCTCCACCAGCAGACCACCCTGACCCAGGGTGGCATCGGGCCACATCACCGACTGCAGCATGCCGACCTGCTCCGGGTTGGGTCCGGCGTAGCGCAGAGCATCGCGGCGGTTCTCTTGATAATCGATCCCCAGGGTTAGAGTGAGACTCTCCGAGATCTCGCGGTCGGCGCTGACCCGCCCGCCATAGGTGTCGGAGGTCGAGGGTACCCGCATCGCCATCGGCGCGGTCAGGGGTCGCAGCGAGTAGTTGTCCATCAGGTGGTCGACGTCGCTGTAGTAGAGATCCGCACGGAGGTCGACCAGACCCAAGAGCTTCTCGTCACGACGCACTTCCAGACGATAGGTGTCGGCGGCGTCTTTTGGTGAGTCCATGCCGGCGCCGGCAAAGAGTGCGTCGTCGGTGCGCACCGCCTCCAATCCAAGCTCGACCCGGCCCGTAGTGGCCTTGCCAAAGCCGAGCATCAGGTTGGCGTGCTCACTTTCAAAGGCCGAACGGACGGTGTCGCCGTTGCCGTCTTCATAGCTGTCGAAGCTCCGCACCCCGCCCTGCGCTCGCAGGAAGAAGCCGCCGCTGGCCAGAGCCGCGTCGACACCGAGCTCGGGTCGCTTGTGCCAGGACCCGTAGGACGTGGCGAGCTCGGCCCGCCACTCGGGGGGCTCCTCGAAGACGGGAACGTTGCGCTCGAAGACGACCGTGCCCGCACTGCCGCCTGGGCCGTAGCGCATCGACTGGACACCCTTGATCACGGTGACCTCGTCGAAGGCATTTGGGGTCGCAAACGAGCTCGGCGGGTCCATGCGGTTTGGACAGCCGCCGTGTACATAGGCGCCATCGACCAGCACGTTGAGGTTCCCTTCACCGAGGCCGCGAATTCGGGGCTCGAGGCCGTGCCCACCCATCCGTCCGACGGTAACGCCGGCGACACCACGGAGCAGATCGGCACCGTCGCCGATGGGGACCTGGGGCAGCTCATCACGACCGAGGATGCGGACGGCAGGCACCACCGGCCACTCACCGATGACCTGGATCTCTTCGTGAACGACCGGGGCTTCGTTCTCCTCTTTATCCGACCCGGAGATGGCGCTTTCGCCCTCCGCCTGATCAGCCAGAGTCGGATTAAAGGGCAGCGCTAGGAGCAGCGCGGTTGCACAGAGAATAGGGACAATTCTCAGAATCTTCATGGTAACTCCTCGCAATGACGGCTCCTACAGGCACTGCCGTCGGTGGTTCTTTTGCTTGTTTCGGGGCGGAAATCTCGCTTAGCGAGTGCGAGGAGGGGGAGGATCGGGAGTGCTGAGAGGAGCCTCCGGGACGGGTTCGTCGCCGCCGGAAGGTCGGCCACTGGGCGGGACGGTATCCACCACCGACTCATCCTCAACGAGTCCCGGAAGGTGACCCAGGGCGGTAGCGGCGGCCCCATTCGGGCTCTCGGCGGAGCGCAGACCACCACAATCGTCCGGCCCAGCCGCTTGGCGACGACCGCAACTGCATCCGGACAGCAGACAGACGCTCCCGACGCCGCAACAGCACTCCGACTCAGCCTGTCGGGATGTACTGGCGGCGGCGATCGGCCCCAGACCGATCCACATACAAATGACAATCGAGAGGATCAGACGTAGCCGAGCCCAGCATCCGAGACTCGTGCACATCTCAGAGTTGATTCTCTGCCTCTCGGACCAAAACCGCCCCACTCGGCAAGGCAGGGGCCAGCCTATCCGGTGGGGTAGGGGAGTCTCCCGGCTTCCAAATCACTGCCGACTGTACGAGAATGACCGTTCTCTCGATGGAGACTCGGAGAACATGCGTGTATCCAACATGATCCAGGCAGTCGACACCCACGTCTGTGGTGAACCCGGCAGGGTCATCGTCGGTGGCGTCCTCGACGTTCCCGGCTCGACCATGTTCGAGAAGATGACCTATCTCGAGACCGAGGCCGACGAGCTGCGATTGCGGATGTTGAGAGAGCCGCGTGGCTATCCGGCGGCCAACTGCAATCTCATCTTGCCGCCGACACATCCCGATGCCCATGCGGGCTACGTGATCATGGAGCAGGTGGAGTATCCCGGCATGTCCGGTACCAACACCATCGCCGTCACCACGGTGCTCATCGAGACCGGGATGGTGCCGGTCCAGGAGCCGGTGACCGAGCTGCTGCTCGAGTCGCCGGCCGGGCTGATCGGTGTACGCGCCGAGGTGGAGGGTGGCAAGGTCAAGCGGGTGACGTTTGAGAACGTGCCGGCGTTTGCCGTCTATCTGGACGCCGAGATCGATGTACCCGAGATCGGCAAGGTACGAGTCGACGTCGCCTACGGTGGGATGTTCTATGTCATTGCCGATGCCGACCAGGTTGGATTGACCCTGGCGCCGGAGGAGGCCAAAGAGGCCACCAGGGTAGGAGAGATGATCAAGGCGGCGACCTGCGAACAGCTGGAGGTTCCAGAACACCCTGAGAATCCGGAGATTCGCGGGGTCACCATTGGCCAGCTATCGGCGCCGCCGACACACCCGAAGGCCCATCGCAAGAACACGGTCATCGTCTCCACCGGCAAGCTGGACTGGGATCGGCCGGATACCTGGACGGGCGCACTCGACCGGTCCCCCTGCGGCACGGGAACGTCGGCCAAGATGGCAACG
>CALILB010000092.1 GCA_938016625.1 uncultured bacterium
TTCTCCTCGAGCAGCAACCAGACCCAGGCGTCGTCCCAGAGCGGGAAGGCGCCGATGGCACCGGCCGTGTAGCAGCCGCACAAGAAGAGCAGCGCGAGCACCGACATTCCGATGCGCAAACGCTCGCTCATTCGATGTAGCCCAGGGCTCGCAGGGCCTCCTGATCGTCAGCCTCCGCCGAGATGGCCGTCTCGGCGTTCGACTCCCGTCCGCTTTCCAGCCACTCTCCGAGGTGAGAGCGCAGACGTCGGAATTCCGGATGGTCGTCGCGGAAGAGGTTCTCCTCCTCGTGGGGGTCCCGCGTCAGGTCGAAGAGCTCCCAGGCCTCTTCGTCGGGCAGAAACGGCGTGAGAACCAGCTTCCAGCCATCGAGGATGACGGCGCGAAAACGCCCGTCCACGTCGTTTCTGACCCTCCGGTCGACATGGTCGAAGTAAAAGGAGTGTCCGCTCTCGGCGAACACCGGTTGGGTCTGAAGATTCCTGCCCTCGAGACAGCGGACGAGCGAGCGACCCTCCATCTGCTCATTGACCGTCGTGGGAGTCTCACGGCCCAAAAGATCGAAAAGGGTGGGAGCGACGTCCACCAGTGAGACCCAGCCGGGGCAGCGCCCCGAGCCGTGGAGCGGGTGCTTGGACGGTAGAACGATGGCCAAGGGGATGCGCAGGCCGGCATTGTAGGTGTAGTCGCCATGATCGAAGTAGTAGTCGTGCTCGCCCAGGCTCTCGCCATGATCGGCGGCCAGGACAATGATCAGGGATTCGCCGTAGCGGGCGCGGGCCGCGTCCACCAGCCTACCCACCTGGTCGTCCAGGAAGCGGATGTCGGCTGCATAGAGGCGACGGATGTGCTCACTGACCCTCTCTGAAAGCGGGTTTTGGTGGGTCGCCACCGCCTTGGGAAGATCCTCGGGAAAGGGTTGAAAGGTCTTTCGCGATTGACCTGGTTGTGGTTGCCATCCGAAGTTGTGTTGGAAGCGACCCTCGTAGCCGGGGTCGAAGCTCTCCGCCAGCTCTTGGGTGGCGTGATAGGGCACATGGGGATCGATGTAGTGCACCCAGAGAAAGGCGGGGCGGTCCGGATCGAGTTGCTCGACGAGCTCGAGTGCCCGCTGGGTCGTCTGCACTGCGGTGCGGGTATCCCCCTTCCAATCGTAAACGTCGAAACCCCGGTGGAGACGTCGTTTCTTGGGGAGCAGCCGGTTGGAAACCACTGCTACCGTTTGATACCCGGCATCGCGGAAGATCTCCGCCATTGGCACGATCTCGTTGCGTAGCGAATCGGTGAGGGTGCGGACACCGGTAGTGTGGGGGTAGGCACCTGTCATCAGAGAGGCGAGAGCGGGTGTCGTGCGAGCAATCGGCGATACGGCTTCGTCGAAGTAGTAGCCCTCGCGAATCAGGCCGTCCAGATAGGGTGTCGTCGGCAGATCGTAGCCGTTGGCGCTCAAGTAGTCCGGGCGCAGGGTATCCACCGTCAGCACCAACACGCTCCAGGGTTTCGATGGAGGACTGCACTCGATGATGATCGCGGCCAGCAGTACCGCTGGGAGCAGCGACCGGACAAAGATTCGGCGACTCATCAGCTTCCTAGGATGGTGGATCCACCCACACCGGTGAAGACCAGCCGCGGGCCGGTCGGTCGTTGGTCGGTTCGCTGAGCTCCACTCTCAGATAGTAGGTCGACCCCTTTTTGCCAACCGTGTCCTCGAAATCCGACTCCAATAGGCGTCCGGGTCTGTCCCAACGAGCGGCGACTCGCCACTCGCTGCTGCCGCTGTCCAGGGCGACCACCTCGGCAAAGCGGATCTCGCCCGGAGCGGCAACCATGACGCTACCACCGACTTGGCCAGCTGCCTCAGTCTCCGCCCCCATGGGGGCCCCAGCCATCGAAAACCGCATGAGGATCCGGACACCGGTCGTCCCGTAGGTGCGCCGGGTCGTTAGCGCCCGGAAGATCGCCTCGCGGGTCAACTCGGTGGAGATGACGGCGGCCAACCCGTTGTGGCGAAGCCCGGGGTGCCCCACGTGGTTGTCGCTGCTCGCCACCACACCCATTCGATGACCGGCTTCCCACGCGTCGCGGGCGTAGAACTTGCCGGGTGCGCTCCTGGACGGTAGGAACTCGGAGTGTTCGTAGGCCAGCGGATCGTCTGGATCGAGAAACTCTGACGATCCGTGGATAGAGAAAATTTCGAGAGCCGGCCTAAAGACCGGATCGTGGGGATGATCCCAATGGAGAACCGGACCCTTGTAGATTTTCTCCCTTACACTAAAGCGAATCTGCTCGAGCTCGGGTCCCTCCACCGCCTGGCGAATCGGCCCGGTGCGTCGTCCCAGGTGGTGCGGAATGGTGATGGCATCTCCAGCGCGTAGCAGCGACCAGAGATTCTCGACGAGGCTCACCTGTCGCGGGGGTACGGGAGCTCCGTCGACCTCGCGAAAGTAGACGCAATGGTGGCCGAAGCGCAGCGTACACTCGTACCCAAGGAGAGTCACAAAGCTTCCAGGTTCGTAGAAGCTTCGCACCCGTTCCTGGATCTGGCGCCATTCCTCCGGAGTAAGACCGTCCCGCTCCTTCTCCCGCAGGCCGTCGTCGTCCGAGTGCTCGGTGGAGGAGTAGAAGTCGAGACGCGTCACGTCGCGAGCAAAGCGGTAGTCGCCGTAGCCGATGGCATCCTTGCTGATAGCCGAGTGGCCCTGGATGTCTCCCCAGTAGGTGCGCTGTACCGGCTCACCGGGCAAGGATGCAAGGACCGGATCGCCGGTCACCGCCACCGGACGAGTCTCTCCATCTCCAGGAGCGACCAAGGTGCCACTGAGCCACGGCCAGTAAAAGCCCGGCTCGGTCGGAGTCCAACTGACGACGGCCCTCCACGGCTCGTCGGTGTCAAAGCCAACGGTGATCGGCTCGGGCTGAACCCCTTGCACAACCAGATTCGACGTCGAAGCCGTCGTGGGATTGAAGAAGCGATCGAAAAGGGTGACTTGAAGCTCGTGGGGGCGACCGACAACGGCGTCGCTGGCACCCAATAGGTAGACCTCGGTCGGCGAGCCGCTGACGACCTCGTATTCTGCGGCCCTCTCGATGAATCGGAACTCGCCGGTGCCGAGGGTGTCGACGGCTACCCGGACGGAATCGGGTCCAGCAATGAAGGGTGCCGAGGTGTTGGCCAGGGTGACGAGGATTTCATCCCCCTCGACCAGCGCCGAGCCGGTCACGGTTACTTGGAGGATGTGGGGGTATCGATCGAGCTTGCCCTGTAGACCTTCGCGCTGGATCTCGAGCTGGGGTCGGCTCTCGGCTCGTGAGGTCTCGACACCGGCGAAGTGAGGAGCCTTCCGATCGTCGGACTGGAAGGGCTTGCTCAACGG
>CALILB010000093.1 GCA_938016625.1 uncultured bacterium
ACCAGGCCAAGCGTCTCGTCTTCCGAGATCGTGGGTGAGTCCAGACCTCGCTGGTACCACTTGATGGCCAGCTCGGGGAAACCCTTTTCTTTGAAACAGAGAGCCAGGAGCGAGCAACATTCGACCAGATAGCGCTGGTCCTTGGCAGCCAGCTGAAACTCGCCGATAGCCTCGTCGATCAATCCCATTTCGCGGTAGGCGATCCCCAGGTTGTAATGGGTATCGAAGTCTTCGTCGGAGAGTGTTTCGGCCATCCCCTTCTTGAAACCTTCGACAATGTCCTCGATCGACTCCTCATCGCCGGGCAGCAAGAGCTCCTCGCCGTTTATGGACTCCTCCTGGCGGAGCTCCTCTTCCAGTTCGGAGGCCAGGTCGAAGAACTCGTCCTCGGCTTCGAATAGGGCTTCGGCCGGCGGTGCCTGGTCCTCTCCAGCCGGCGGCTCCTCCTCCAACCAGCTGAGATCGGCGTCGCCGAGATCCACATCCTCGGCGATGACGAGTGACTCCTCATCGACCTCGACCTCGGCTTCTTCGGTGGGAGGCATCACGCGCCCATCCGCGACGGTAAACCCTTCGCCAAGCAGCTGGTCCCTCACCTTTTGCCATGCCTCGGGCTCGTCCTGCTCCTGCGCCTCCGTCACCAGCCGGTTGGCCAGCTCGGCCACCCCGGCAAGATCCTTGGCTTCGAGCTTGAGGGTGATGAGCCGACTCATGGCGGCGAGATTCTCCGGCTCCTCTGCCAGCAACTCCTCGAGTTTCTCGACCGCCTTGTCCTCCAAACCGTAGCGGGAGAGAACATCGGCCTCGGTCAAGAGCTCTCCGAGACGCTCTCCGGGCTCCGGCTCGGCCTCGACAATGGGGACCGCCTTCTTCATGGGAAGGGATTCGGTCTCCTGGGGCTCCAGCTCGGGTGAGGCGATCGAGATCACCGACTCGGGGAATTCGACCGGCGCCGGCGGCTCGGGGGCGGGCGGCGCCGGTTCGGGGGCGGTCTGCGGCGCCGCGGGCTCCATGCTGAGGTTCGGCATCGCCGTCTCGGCAGCGGCTGCCGGTGCCACCGGCGGAGGGGCTGCCGGCGGAGGGGCTACCTGCGGCTGAGCTGCCGGTGGCGGGGTCTCGACCGGCTCTTGCCCCATATCCCCGAGATCGATCTCGATCTCGACCTCTTCGCTTGTCGAGCTGCCGACCGGGGCCGCGACCTCGGCCAGATCCTCGACCTCGTCGGGGGAGAGCAGGCTACCGGTATCCTGGATACTCACCTCGACCGGTTCGGCCTCGGGCGACTCTGTCGCTGCCGCGTCCACCTCGGCGGCGGCGGCCGCGATGGCGGCTTCAGCCGCCGACTGCGTCTCGGGCAATGGGCCGGTATCGGCCACCGCCGTCGCCGGCTCTTCGCCTGCCATGAAGGACTCCATATCGAAGTCCTCGTCTTCGTCGGTCGTGGCGGCCTCTTGGATCTGCGCTTGGAGGTTCTTGGCCTCGGGGTTCAGATCGATGGCGGCCGCGATGAGGCGCTCGGCCTCCTCGGGGTGTCCGGCGGATTTCAAATCCTCAACCGCGCCGGCAACAAAATTGAGATCACTGGGGTCGATTTCGAGCGCCCGCAGGCAGACTCGGCTGGCCTCTCCGATGCGGCCGCCCGAAAGCATCATCTTGGAGATTGCCCGATATTGCTCGAGGGCATCCTGTAATCGTCCCCGCTTCTGATGGAGCTCGGCGAGCTTCAGGCGGCGTGAGGGATCTCCCGGCTCCAGCTCGACCATCTTCTTGTGGATCTCGATGACCGAGTTGAGATCTCTGAGCTTGAGGTAGTAGTCCGAGACCACCTCATACTGGCTGACGGCCTCCCTGGTCAGACCCTGCTTGTGCTGGAGGTCGGCCAGATTCTCGATCGCCTCGATCAATGTGGGATCGAGTCGGATGATCTTCTTGTAGATGGCGATGGCCTTGGCGTAGAAGCCTTCATTTGTGAAGTGCTGGGCAGTCTTCTTGTAGAGGGTGATGGCCTCGTCTACGCGGTTGAGGCGCTCGAACACGTCGCCCACTCGCTTGAGCGTGCTGGTGTCGTTGGGATGGGCCTTGAGGATCTTCCGGTAGCGCGAGAGCGCTCCCTCCAGCTTGCCGCGGCTGAAGAGCTTCTCGGCCTGATGAATCAGCTCCTGGCGCTTCTCGGCCTTCACTGACCGGCCTCCGAGACTCTCGGCAGGACTGAGCGGAAGGTCAGACGATGAACTGGAGAGGGGCCGAACTCGGCCAGCGCGCGCCGATGTTCTTCGGCGCCGTAACCCTTGTTGTCGGCAAAACCATACTGCGGGTAATCCCGGTCGAGCGCCCGCATACCGCTATCCCGCGCGACTTTGGCCAGAATGGAGGCACAGGCCACCGCATAGCTGAAGCTGTCGCCGCGGATCAAGGGTAGACAGGGGACCTGGCGCTTCGGCAGCGAAACCGCATCCACCAGGACACAGTCGGGAGCGGGGCTGAGGTTGTCCAGAGCTTCGACCATGGCCCGCTTGGTGGCTTCGAGAATGTTGATCCGATCGATGATCTCCGGCGCTACCTCGACCACCGACCAGGCCACCGCCGTCTCGCGGATGAGCTCGGCCAGACGCTCCCGGCGCTCGGGGCTGACCACCTTGCTGTCATCGACACCCGGAATGGGCAATGAGGGATCCACGATCACCGCCGCCGCTACCACCGGACCGGCAAGACATCCCCGGCCGGCCTCATCGACACCGGCAATCCTGGAGAAACCTGAAGCTTGCAGGTAGCCTTCGAGGCCTCCAAGCAGGCGAAGCCGATAGCTCTCAACCATCAGCTGTCCCAGAGTCGCCAACCAGAATTCCTTCCGATCTGTGTGAGATCCCGGTACTGGAGCCTCAGCTGTCGCTGGCGACAGCTTTTGGGCGGTCCTCCCGGCGCTCATCGATGCGAGCCGCTTTGCCTCGCAGAGTCCTCAAATAGTACAACTTCGCTCTTCGCACCCGGCCACGCCGGACGACCTCGACCCGGTCGATCACGGGAGAATGCAGGGGAAATACCCTTTCCACACCGACACCGCCCGAGATCTTGCGCACCGAAAAGGACTCACCGGTACCATGTCCTCGGCGGGCGATGACCACCCCCTGGAAGACCTGAATCCGCTGTTTGTCCCCTTCCGAGACCGTGACATGGACCCGCAGGGTGTCGCCAGCGCGGAAATCCGGAATATCCTGCCGTAGGTACTCTTTTTCGACTTCTTGGAGCTTGTTCATATCTCGTTCACCTTCAATGACTTCTGAGCTACTGTCAATGGGATAGCTCACTATTATCGGTCGTTGACCGCCCTCT
>CALILB010000094.1 GCA_938016625.1 uncultured bacterium
CGTGGTTACGGTGGGAACTCTCCTCTTCTTCCGCATTCCGACCAGGACCTTCGATGGGCCGACCGACGTTGTCATCGCTCCAGCCAACGGCCTGGTAACACGGGTCGACTCCCTCGTCGACGACGCCGTGGGCGAAGGAGAGATGAAGCGGGTTGTGATCTTTCTCTCCGTCTTCGATGTCCACGTCCAGAGGTCGCCGGTGGCCGGCGAGGTCGTGGCCAGCACTTACACCCCCGGCAGGAAGGTGGCGGCGTTTCGCCCCGACGCCGGCGAGGTCAACGAGAGCCATCTCACCGTTCTGCGGGACACCAAGGGGAACCTATATGGCATCAAACAGATCGCCGGTCTCCTGGCACGGCGAGTTGTCGCCTACCAGGGCATTGGTAGCCATGTCGAGCGGGGCCAGCTGATAGGTCTGATCAAGTTTGGCTCGAGGGTCGACCTGCTGGTCCCCTCCTCCTTTCGCATCGAGGTGCAAAAGGGTGACAGACTCAGAGAAGGAGAGTCGCCCGTAGCCAAACCGGTGTCCAAGGCATGAAGAGCAGAAGACCCGATCGACCCCGCAAGCTCCGCCGCGGTGCCTATCTGCTACCCAGTCTGTTTACCCTCGGCACCATCGTGCTCGGCTTCTACGCCGTGGTCCGGGGGCTGCGAGGGGACTTTGCCTCGGCGGCCGTGATGATCATCCTCGCCGGTGTTCTCGACAACCTCGACGGCCGGATCGCCCGCCTGACCAACACCGAAAGCGACTTTGGTAAAGAGTTCGACTCGCTGGCCGACGTCCTCACCTTTGGTGCGGCACCTACACTTGTGGCTCACCTGTGGGGTCTCCGGGAGCTCGGGCGGGTCGGCTGGCTGCTGCCGCTGTTTTTTCTGGTGTGCGCCACGACCCGGCTGGCCCGATTCAACGTCCAGACCAAGGTCATGGATCGGCGGTTCTTTGTCGGGCTTCCGGT
Source organism: uncultured bacterium (assembly GCA_938016625.1). Classification (GTDB taxonomy): domain Bacteria; phylum Acidobacteriota; class Thermoanaerobaculia; order Multivoradales; family JAHEKO01; genus M0029. The sequence continues at coordinate 957 of CALILB010000094.1, forward strand.
GCCGGCGGCTGCGGGCTCGGTGGCGGCCATCGTCTTTTTTGCCCCCGACTCGCAGTGGCAGCCCTGGCTGCCGACACTGCTGCTCGCGGCCCTAGGCTGGCTCGGGCTATTGATGGTCTCGACTTTTCGCTATCGGAGCTTCAAGGAGATAGACCTCAGAAAGCGCTGGAGTTACCGCGCCGCGCCAATCCTGGCTGCCTTCGTACTACTCATGATCTATCACCCCTCGGCCTTCTTTCTGTCGGCGGCAATTCTCTACACCTCGTCGGGGCCCATCGGCTGGCTCGTCGGCCGGCTGCGGTTCGGAAAGAAAGAGAGCGAGTCATTGCCTTCCAAGGAGGTCGACCGCTGAGCGGTCTCGCATGTCGGCTCGAATAGCGATCGTCAATCCCATCTCCCTACTGGGTCAAGAGCTCAGAGAAGGCCTCGAGCGTCACGGCGATCTCTGGTCGGAGGTGCGTCTGCTGACGACCGACCCGGAGGCGGTCGGTACGGTGACCGAGGCCGCAGGAGCCGCCGCCCTGGTGGAGGCCTACGAAACCGACTCGTTGCGCGGTGTCGATCTGGTGTTCGTCTGTGACTGGTCTTCCCGGCTGGAGGGACTCTTGGACGACCGGTCCACGGAGACCACCGTTGTCGTCGTTGCCCCCGAGCAGGCTCCAGCCGGTGGTGTGGCTGTCGTCGCCGGTATCAACCTCGACCTCGCGGAGCCGGGAGGCGTGCTCATCAGCCCCCACCCCTCGGTGGTGGCGGTGGCCCACCTCACTTCACCGCTGACGAGCTTTGGACTGCAGGAAGCGGTTGCCCACGTTGTTCAGCCGGCATCGATGAAAGGCCAGGAAGGGCTCGACGAGCTTTTCGAACAGACGCGATCGATCCTCAGTTTCGCCGAGCAGATCCCCCAGGAGGTCTTTGGTGGTCAGCAGGCCTTCAATCTGCTGCCCCTCGATCTTTCGACACAGGAGCTGGTCTCCCAGCTTCACTCAGTGCTGGGAGAGGAACAGAAACTGGCGCTAAAGATCGTTCAGGGGGGTGTCTTTCACAGCCTGTCGGCAAACGTCTTTGCGAGATTGGCCCAGGACCCGGGCACGGACGGTCTGCAGGACGCCTTCGACGACTACCCCCAGACCGACAGGGTGTCGGAGCCCGATCTCCTCGGGCCGATCACGGCCGCGGCCCGGGAGGAGATCCTGGTCGGCTCGGTCGAGCCCGCACCCGGTCTGCCCGGCGCCTACTGGATCTGGGGGGTCATGGACAACCTGACTCGCGGCGGAGCCACCAACGCCCTCGAGATCGCCGCTGCGGCCATCACCGCGGGTCGCTGATCGCCACCAATCGACCGCTACTCGCCGCCCTCACCGTGGGGGTCGGCGAACCCAGGCTCGCGAGCCAGAAACTCCTCGACATGAAGTAGCCCGTCTTCCCCGGCGCGCTCCACCACCTGCAGCAGCTCGCTCATGGTGTTGACCTCTTCGAACTGCTCGTTGACAAACCAGTCGAGAAAGCGAATGGCAATGTAGTTGGAGTCCTTCTTGGCGATGTCCACCAGACCGTAGATCTGCTGAGTGACCTCCTGCTCCCACTCGAGCGCCGCCTCGACGGCCTCTTTGGCAGTGGCAAAGGTGCTCTTGGGGGCGGCAACGGCCGGAATCTCGAGCTGGCCGCCGGCATCCACCACGAACTGGACGAACTTCATCGCATGTTCGCGCTCTTCCTCGGCCTGCCGGTGGAAGAAGCGGGACAATCCGGTCAGCGCCTCGGCGGCAAAGTAGGAAGCGATGCTGACGTACTGGAGTGAGGCGCCAAACTCGTTTCCCACCTGGGTGTTGATGGCAGAGATCAGTTCTTTGCTGGCCAACATGGACTTGTCTCCTCTCGAATCTGCAAACAGGACTTGCGAAACCAGGTTTGGTTCCGGTCTCGCCGCACGCGGAGCATAGCCGATTCCACCCGGCCGATCTACGGCAACGGAACCGTCCGGGGCGTTGTTATACTCCCCACCATTCGCTTCGCCCGGCCGGAGAACTCCGGCGATGTGCATCGCAAGCGAGCGGCCCAGGAGACTCGGACGGACATGACCGATAAACAGGCAAAAACTGACAATCACTATCGCGTTGTCATTCTGGGCTCGGGGCCCGCCGGTCTTACTGCGGCGCTCTACGCGGCTCGAGCCAATCTCGCGCCACTGGTGCTGGAGGGCAACCAGCCGGGAGGCCAGCTGACGATCACTACCGATGTCGAGAACTTCCCGGGATTTCCGGACGGAATTCTCGGCCCCGAGCTGATGGACAGAATGCGTGAACAGGTGAAGAGATTCGGCGCCCAGGTGCGATTCGAGGTCGCCACCAAGGTCGATCTCGAACAGCGTCCCTTTACCGTCGAGACCGATGAGAACACCTATCGGGGCGATGCCCTGATCATCGCCACCGGAGCGGCCGCCAAGCAGCTTGGACTCGACTCGGAGAAAGAGCTCATGGGGTACGGCGTCTCCGCTTGCGCTACCTGTGACGGGTTCTTCTTCACCGGCAAAGAGATTGTCGTCATCGGAGGCGGCGATTCGGCTTTGGAGGAGGCCATCTTTCTCACCAAATTCGCCACCAAGGTAACCGTGATTCATCGGCGCGATGAGCTACGCGCCTCCAAGATCATGCAAGATCGCGCCTTTGCCAACGACAAGATCGAGTTCCTCTGGAACAAGACCGTCGTCGAGATACTGGGCAGCCAGGAGGAGAAGGTCCGCGGTATCGTCGTACGCGACACCAAGACCGGAGAGGAGACGGAGTTTCCCAGTCAGGGTGTTTTCCTCGCCATCGGCCACAAACCCAATACCGAGCTGTTTAAAGGCAAGCTCGAGATGAACGAGGTCGGCTACCTCACCGTGGAGGAGCCCACCACAAAGACCAATGTCGAGGGTGTATTCGCCTGTGGCGATGCCATGGATCCCAACTACCGACAGGCGATCACCGCCGCCGGATCCGGGTGCAAAGCGGCCATCGATGCCGAGCGCTGGCTCGAGGTCCACGATTAATGGGCGCCCTGCCGAAGACTCTTGGTGAGCTCAAGGCCAGCGGCTACCAGCAGCGATCGATCAAACGGGAGCTGCGCGACAACGCTCGGCGCATGCTGACGGCCGGTGAGCCGCTCTTCCCCGGGGTGCTGGGCTATGAGCGGACGGTGATACCGGGAATCGTCAACGCCCTGCTGGCCG
>CALILB010000095.1 GCA_938016625.1 uncultured bacterium
GCCACCTTCGCCTGGACGATCTCCTGCACCAGGGTCTCGCGCTGCGACACCGCCTCCTCTAGATCGTTGGCCGGAGCGATCTGTTGCTCGGTCAGCCTCTCGAGACGGCTTACCTGCTGCTCGAGATACTGCAGATTGGCCTCGTGGCGCTTGATCGTCGCCTCGTCGTTCTTGAGCTGGAGCTGTAGAGACTGGTCATTGATGCGGGCGACGACGTCTCCCTTTTTGACCACATCGCCTACCTCGGCCACCCAGGTGAGCTGGCCGGCAATCTCGGCGGCGATCGCCGCCTGGTTGCGACTGACCACCGTCCCCGGCACCCAGACCTCGGGCGACATCTCCTGCTCCAGGGCAAATCCCACCTGTACGGCCGCCGGCGGTGGCCCTTCATCCTGAGCAACGACGGCGGGAGCTAGCAGCAGACCTGCCAGCACGGGAGCAAAGACGATCGATTTCGAGATTGAGGTTTTCATGATTCCATACTCCATCCAGGACAGTTAGACGCTAGGAGGCCTGTGCAATCTCCGCTGACTCACTCGGTTCGGTGAAGTCTTTGATTTCGGTCACCTGAGCCCCTTCACCCAGGCGCATAAAGCTCGGCAGAAGCAGCAGTGTGAACAGGGCGCTGACGCTCATACCCCCGACGATGACCGACGCCAGGCCGCGGTAGATGACGCTCCCCTCACCAGGCATCAGTAGCAACGGCAACATGCCGAAGATGCTGGTCAGGGTGCTCATGAAGATCGGCCGCGTCCGCAGGCGCAGGGCCTGTCTGACGGCCTCGCGCCGGCGCAGCCCCTCACGCTCCGCTGACCGGGTCTGATGCACCAACAGAATGGCGTTGTTGACCACCAGACCCAGCAGGATGATGAACCCGATCATCGTCAGCAGATCGAGCGGCTGAAAGGTCATCAGATTGAGCAGCCTGAGGGCCACCACTCCACCGACCGTGGCCAGCGGCAGGGCGAGCATCACCAGCAGACTGTCTTTCATCGAGCCGAAGAGCGCGCTCATCAGCATGAAGAGCACGATCAGAGCGATGAGGAAGTTCTCCGACATGTTCTTGATGGCGTTGCGAAGACTGTCGGCGCTGCCACCATATTTGACGACGGCATCAGAAGGTAGGTTGGCCATCAACTGCGGCTCGACCACCTCCTGTAGGGTGGTCAGGGCCTCTTCGAGCGACAGCCCGTCAGGGGGGGTCACTCCGAGAGTCACTGTGCGGCGTCGGTCGATGCGACGAATGTTCGACGGGCCGACAGTGCGCTCGATCCCGATCAGCTCACCCAGTTGGACCACCCCACCCGATGGAGTGGCCAGGGGAACGCTCGCCAACTCCTCCGGGTTGTCCCAGCCTTCGGAGCGCAGAATGATGTTCATCCGCTTCTCGCCGTCGAAGTGCTCTCCCACCCAGAGACCGTCGCCCAGCGTGCGCATGACGCCGGCCACCGTCTCCCGCGTCCAGCCGGCCTCGATGATCCGCCGGTCGTCCGGATGGAGCCGCAGCTCGGGCTCGGCCAGCTCGGTACCGGGCCAGGCCTGCACCTGGGCCCCCGGAATGGCTTCCGGCACCTGGGTGAGAGCGCCGCGCGCGGTCTCGAGCAGTGCCTCCACGTTCGAGGACTGCATGTGCACGGCGATATTGCGGTTGCCGCCAAAGCCGCCAAAAAGGTTGCCCTGGAAGACAAAGGCCCGGGTGTCGGGAAAGCCGGTCACCACCTCGTCGCGCACGATCCGCTCGAGCTCCTTGACATCGCTCTGATCCTTGGCCCGCACACCGATGGTGCCGCCCCCGGGCCAGACGAGGACGTAGTAGTTCTTGAGCGCCGGCTCCTTCTCGCCTGCCATGTAGGGGCGGAGCCGCTCGACAAGCACGTCCACGATCTCGTTGTCGATGGTGTCGATATTGGACCCGGGTGGGAAATTGAAATAGGCGTCGACTGCGTCTCGTTTTACCGGTGGCAAGTAGTCGAGGTTGGGGATCAACACGACAGTGGTGACGATCGGAACAGTCATCAGGACACCAATCAGTATCAGCCGCCGGCGCTGGGAGTCGGTCAACCGGGTGATGCCGTTGGAGATCCGGCCCCAGAATTCGGCGTGGCGGTCTTCGAGCCGCTCTCCCTTGAGCCATTTGCGGGCCGCCGTGGGCAGGATGGTCACCGCCACCAGCAGCGATATCGATACGGCGATGGCGATGGTGAGGGCGAGATCGGCAAAGAGCTGTCCCTCGACATCCTTGAGAAAGATCACCGGCAGGAAGATGGCCACGGTCGTGGCCGTCGAAGCCAGAAGTGCACCCCAGACCTGGCTGGTACCTTCGAAAGCGGCCTCGAGCGGGGAGCGCCCGGCTTCACGCAGACGCACCACGTTCTCGAGCACCACGATGGCGGCATCCAGGACCATCCCCACCGCAAAGGCGAGACCTGCCAGGGAGATCACATTGAGCGTTCGACCGGTAAGGTTGAGAACGACGAAAGTCCCCAGCAGCGATACGGGAATGGCCGTGGCGACCAGCAGCGTGGCCCGCATCTTGCGAAGAAACCACCACAAGACACCGATGGCCAGCGTCACGCCGAGAAGCAGGTTACTGGTCACCAGCCCAATGGCACGGTAGATGAAGACCGAGGCGTCGAAACTCTGGGCGATGGTCAGGCCCTGTTCCTTGAGGGGGCCATCGCGCAGCGCCGCCACTTCGACCTTGACGTTGTTGAGCGCCTCGAGCACATTGGCGCCGCTTTCCCGGTCGACCCGGATGGCGGTCGCCGGGTTGTTGTTCTGTATGGCTATATCGGTGCGATCGCCACGCCGCACTGCTATTTCGGCGATGTCTCCCAGGCGCACCGGCCGGCCCTCACGCCAGTCGAGCACCAGCTCGGAGAGCTCTTCGGGGCTGTAACGACCCGCAAAACGCAGCGTGTACTGTCGGCGGCCCACATCGACAAAGCCTCCCGAGGCATCATCGGCGCGACCCGCGATGGCG
>CALILB010000096.1 GCA_938016625.1 uncultured bacterium
CGATCAGCACAAATAGCGTTTGCAGGCGGGCGGCAATTGCCTTTCTGCTGACGGTCGGTGACATGACGGAACGCCTTTTAGACGGCCGCGATCGGATTGCCGTCAGTCACCGGCAGTCTCGCCGTTGGGCGCGACCACCAAATCGTCCCCGGCCATGTCCTTCCAGGAATAGAAGTGAAAGGTCTTGTCGTCGGACATGGCCATGAACAGTCCGTAGGGAAAGTCGTCGTTCAAAGCGACGTTGGTGACCTCCGAGCCGTCGCTGTCGGTGGCGGCTACCCGGACCGATTTGACAAAGCGATGATCGTGGGGATCACCGGGCTCGCCTTCGCGCTTGAATATGCGGAACGCATTCGCCTGTTGATCGGAAACGATGATATAGCCGGTGTGGTCGTCGATCTTGTAGATCGAGATACCCTCGCGATCCTCCGTAAAACCGGTCGTGCCAAAAAGCGCTAGCTCTTCGTTAGCGTCCGGGGCGTCTGGATCGGCGTGGTACTTGTGGATGCCCGCGCCTTCGTCCGAGTAGTAGAGGAATCCCCGCTCGCCGTCGACGGCCAAGGCTTCGATCTCGCCGCTGCCGCTGAAGGCTCCAAACTCCCGGACCTTGGTCATCTCGATCGCACCGGTGCCGTCGTCATCGAGGCGGTACTGCCAGAGATAGGAGCCGTCGGGCCCCTCCTTGCGGCTGAGAATGGCGAAAAAGACACCATCCGAGGGTCGTTTGTAGAGGGCGATACCCATCGGTCGCTGGCGCTCGGGCGGCTCGGTCGCGAAGACCGGGATACCGCCGTTGTCGATCGGCGTCATATCCGGCAGCCGGTAGGCCCTGACCAGATTGGCGTCGCGGTCGGTGGCGATGGCTATGTCTATCTCGCTGCCGCCGAGGATCATGCCGTACCCGACATCGACGTTGTTCATTCGAGCCAGGCCGGTGACGGTCTTTTCCTGGATGATTTTCCCCGCGAGATCGAAGACAAAGACCGCGCCGGCCTTGTCGGTTCCCAGGATCAAGCTCTGAGAGGGATCCTCGGGGTGTAGCCAGATGGCAGGATCGTCAGAGTCCTCACCGACGGGCTCGGTGACGATCACGGGAGTCACTACCGCTTGCTCCGTCGGGGCCGTTGCGGCCTCCCCCTTGGGCTGGGGGCTCTCCTTGGTGGCGCAGGACAGCGCCATGAGTGCAACCAAGACCAGACTACTGAACTCGAGCTTAGACATATTCTCCCTCCAGAGTGTCAATCGATGATGGGGCCCAGCAGGTCGGTCCGGTCGACCCCGTCGAGATCGTCTGGGGGGCTCAGACCGACCAGGCGAGCCAGGGTGGGCGCAACATCTACCGTAAAGACCGGTGCGGTCACTACTCCGCCCGCGCCGGATGGTAGTCGCAGAAGCCAGGGGACGTGGGTGTCGTACCGGTAGACCGATCCGTGAGTCGTCGCTAACGAAGTCCAGGCCAGAAAGTGCTCTTCGAGCTGCACCATGAGATCTGGGCTCCGTTCGGGGTGGAAGCTGTTGGTGAAGAAATCTCCCAGCGGTTGTTGTGCCGCTGCCCCAGATTCGAGCTCGGATCGCGTCCAGACCCGGGCCACGCCCGGACAGCCTTCCAGCAGTCGCCGGGTTTCGGCCTCGAGCTCTGCCAGCGCGACTCCCCGAGCGGCTGCCAGCTCGCGATCAAAACGACGGTCGGCGGCGAACCACTTGCCCTCGCCAAACCGCTGCTCCAGCTCGCCTTCGAGCCGCTGGAAGCAAAGGATGTCGTCGACTCCGAGGCGGCGGGCGTCCACTCCGTGTCTTTGTAGATAGGCCGGCAGCGGGTTAACCCCATGGTCCGAGGTGACGGCGACGACGACGTGCTCGCGCCCGATCTCCTCATCCACAAAAGCGAGCAGGTCTCCGAGGGTCCGATCCAGTCGCAACATGACATCCAGCAGCTCCGGGCTGTTGGGTCCCCAGTCATGGCCTACATTGTCGGCGGCCGAGAAAGAGAGCCCGAGGAAATCGGTTGCAGCATCTCTGCCGAGCCCCTCGCTCCTGATCAGAGCCTTGGCAAACACGCCAAGATAATCATCGACAAAGGGCGAGGCATCGTAAAGATCTTCGTAGAAGTCTTCTTGCGGGACCACCGTGGCCCGCCCAAGGGGATGGGGAAACCGGTGCTCGAAGGGCTCACGCTCGACCGGCTCGATCTCGTAGACGGCGTCCGCCGATACGACCTCCGGCAGTGGCTCCCACGCTTGGCCGAAATAGCGATCGACAAAAAGCTCGCGGTGGAAATCGATCAGCCAGGCCGGCTCGACCTCCTGGTAGTAATCCGAGGTGACGAAATGGCCGTTTTGCCGGTCGTACCAGTAGGCTGCGTCTGCATTACGGCCGGAGATGAGGACCGCTGCGCGCGGCTTGGCGCTGGCGCCAAACACCTTGGATCGTGGATCGGTGTCCTTGAGCCAGTCACCGAGCGTCGATGCGAGCAGCCGGTGCGGCGACCATTCCGGATCGAAGCGGTCGTCCTCGACGGCATCGATGGTCTTGCCGCTGGCCGGATCGAACCAGTCATTGGCGATCACACCGTGATGGGATGGATGTTTACCGGTGACCAGCGACGCGTGCCCCGGCGCCGTCTTGGTGTCCGAGTGATGATGAAGGGTGTCGGTGAATAGGACCCCTTCCTCGAGCAGTCGCTTGAAGCCATGCTTGAAGAGCGGCCGGAAGCGCTCGAAGAAGTCGGCGCGAGCCTGATCGACGACGAGGAGAATGATCAGTCGGGGGGCGTCGGAAACGGATTTCGACGCCGGTCGGACCGACTCCCCCGAGCTACAGGAGAGAAGGAGACAAAGCGGAAGTAAGGTGAGAACGAGGGTTCGTTCGGCGACGCCCAGTCTCATGCTCGTGCCTCCAAGTGGGGCTCTGCCGGTGGTGGTGCAGTAGTGTTGCGGATTACCAGACTCGGCGAGACAACCTCGTGTCTGGACTCGGTCCGGCCCTTGTCGATGCGCTCGAAGAGACGGTCGACCGCCATCTGGCCCATCTCGGCGCTCGGTTGGTGGATGCTGGTCAGCGAGACGTGTCTCAATGCCGCCAACGAGGTGTTGTCGTAGCCGATGACGGAAATGTCACTCGGGATGCCGAGACCTGCCTCCTCGAAGGCATTGATGGCACCGATAGCACAGAGGTCGTTGGCAGCGAAGAGGGCGGTCGGTAGGGGTCGCCTGCTTAGGAGTTCCTGTGCGCCCTGGTAGCCGCGGGGCTCGGTGTAGCCACCAGACACCAAAACGATGTGCTCCGCTAGGCCCAGCCGGTGCATGGAGTGCTCGTAGCCCTCGCGGCGTTCCTGGGCACCCGCCCCTGTTCCACCGTCGATGTGCGCAATCCGCTCGTGCCCCAGGGAGTGACAGTGATTCACAGCGATATCCGCCCCCGCTCGGTCATCGTTGGTAACACTGTCGGCAGAGGACGTCTTCGGAGTCGGGCGATGAAGGACGACCACCGGCACAGATCGACCGATACGGCCGATCGAATCCTGATCGATGCGGGGACCTGCCAGGATCAGGCCATCCACCCACAGCTCGAGCAGATTCTCGATCGCCTCCATCTCCCGCTCGTGCTGTCGATCGCCGGTGGCGAACAGCACCCGGTACCCGAGCTCGGCGGCCTGTTGCTGGATGCCGGAGACCACATCGCCAAAAAACGGGTTACTGAGATCGGAGACCATTACTCCGACAATCCGGGTCCGCCTCTGAACCAGACTGCGGGCCATCAGGTTGGGACGGTAGCCGAGCTCGGCCGCCGCCTCGAGGACAGCCTTTCGACTCGTCGCGCTCACCTTCTCCTCGCCACGAATCACCATGGATACCAACGATTTGGACACCCCGGCTTTGCGGGCAACGTCGCGGATCGTGGGTCGACGCCGAGGCTTGGACTCGGATGGATTCACGGAAATCAGTTGTTGACTTTTTGCCGGTGAAATGCTA
>CALILB010000097.1 GCA_938016625.1 uncultured bacterium
GAGGACTGCTCCTGCTAATGGCTCTAAGCCTGCTTTCTGCCGGGGCTTCGGCAGTTGAGGGTAGCGACGCCCGGGCCGACCCGGACCGGCCGAAGCCACGCGCGCGCGAGCTCGGTCTCGAGATCGGCGTTCTCTCGCCCGGTCCATTCAATGCCATTACCGATGTCGCGGGTGTGCGGGTAGGTCATTTCACCCTGCAGCAAGGCACCCGGTTCAATACCGGTATCACGGCGGTTCTTCCCCACGGCGGCAATCTCTTCCACGAGAAGGTGCCGGCGGCCATCGAGGTCGGCAACGGCTTTGGCAAGCTCCTGGGCAGCACGCAGGTCTACGAGCTGGGCGAGCTCGAGACCCCGATTCTGCTGACCGGCACTCTCAACGTTCCCAAGGTGGCCGACGGTCTGATCTCCTACATGCTTTCGTTGCCCGGGATGGAAGAGGTGCGATCGATCAACCCGGTGGTGGGGGAGACCAACGACGGCTATCTGAGCGACATCCGGGCGCGGCCGCTGGGTACGCCGGAAGTCCGCCAGGCAATCGAAAGTGCCGGTGACAGTCCGGTGGAGATGGGTGCCGTTGGGGCGGGCACGGGCACCGTCTGTTTCGATTTCAAAGGTGGGATCGGCTCGGCCTCACGGCGACTCGACCAGGACCGGGGTGGGTGGACGGTGGGAGTCCTGGTGCAGACGAACTTTGGCGGACCGTTGAGGGCGAGCGGCTTGCCCTCCTGGATCGATGGCAAGCCGCTGGGTGAGTTTCTGGAGGAACACGTGGCGTCGATGGAGGAGACACCCAATCCCGACGGCTCTTTGATGATCGTGGTGGCCACCGATGCGCCGCTGACCCACCGCAACCTGCGGCGGCTGGCGCGGCGGAGTCTCTATGGCATGGCTCGCACCGGCGGCTATGGCAGCAACGGCAGCGGTGACTACGCCATTGCCTTCTCGACTCACGAGGCCTGGAGGATCCGACGCGGTATCGATCCAGCCGCCTCGCCAAGACCGGTCCTCGACAACGAGGCTACGACCTCGCTCTTTCTCGCCGCCGTCGAGGCGACGGAGGAGGCCATTCTCGACAGCCTGTTTACGGCCCGAACCACCGCGGGATTTCGCGGCACCGTGCCGGCACTGCCGGTAGAGAAGGTGTTGGAGCTGGCCGGGCGCTCCGATTAGGCGGCCAACACTCCCTCGAGGTGATCCCCGAGTCTCAGTGCCAGAGTCACGATCTCGAACGTCGGATTTGAGCAGCCGACTGTGGGGTAGACCGAGCTTCCACCCACCCAGAGATTCGAGATGCCGTGTACCTTGGAGTCGGTATCGACCACGCCTTTGGTGGGATCGGGATTCATGCGGGTCGCTCCCATGTGGTGGAAGCTGGTGTAGGCCCGGGGCCAGGGCTCGGTCTCGGTGACCAGGAGCTTGCCCCTCCCGCCAACGTTCGCAGCAAGGCTGCGCACCATGATCTCGGAGGTCAGACGGACACTGCGGGCATCCTGCTCGGTGAGCAGCCACTCCAGTCGGGTGCGGGGCATCCCCAGCTCGTCCCGCTCATCGGCCAGACGGACCCGGCTGTCCCGATTGGGCACCTGCTCGCTGGCGATTCCCAGGGTGCCGTAGTAGGTCGCCCCCGCCGCCAGCTCCCGATCCGCAAACGAAAGAATCTCCCCGGCCATGCTCGAAACTTCCGGGGTCAGCTCGGGCAGGGTGCCGGGCTTTCTCGGTTTTATGATCCCGAGGGCGTTGAGCAGCCGATGCTCTTGTTGAACCTCCGGTCGAACACGCAGAATGCCGCGGAATCTCTTCTTCGGCGGGCCGGTGGTGGAGTAGGCTTTCATCGAGGCCGCGCGGCCCGGCACGATCAGAAACCCGACCCGGAGCAGGGGGTGATCCATGAAGTAGCGGCCAACGAGATCGTGACCGTTGCCCAGTCCCTCCTTCTGTACCCGATTGGAGGCCAGCAAGAGGCGAGCGTTTTCGATACCACCGGTGGCCAGGACATAGGCACGGGCGCGGACACGAAAACGGTTGCCGGCCAACGATGCCACGGCAATCCCTTCGACCTGCGAGGCGTCTTCGTTGGTCGAGATCTCGAGGGCATTGCTGTTGAAAAGCACGCGCATATTCTTGGAGTGGCGCATCGCCTTCTTGAAGCGTGCGGCGAAGCGTGTGGGCGCGCTGCAGTGAAGAAAGGAATTCTCGATCTGGGCCTCTGGGCCTATCGGTAGGATTTCTGTCGGTGTGGCCCCTTCGGCCTCGTCGAACGGGGTGATCTGTACGACCCTGGCCGCGCGCCGATGAAAGGCCTGCATCTCCTCCTGCGTGATGGGCCAACCGCTTTCGTCGACCCAGTCCCGGACCACCAGGTCTTCCGGATCCAGCGGACGACACCATCCGTTCCAGGTATTTGTGGTGCCGCCGTAGTACCGGTTGCGGGTTTCGGTCAGGTATTCGGTGTCGGGCCCGAGCAGCGTCCCGCTCTCGACACCGTCGTAGAGGTCCTG
>CALILB010000098.1 GCA_938016625.1 uncultured bacterium
TTCTCGCTTGTCTCGTGGGAGGGCTCTATCTCTGCCTCCGACGCTCGGCGGTGTGGCTGATTCCGATCAGCATGCTCGCCTCGGCTGCTGTCGTGGCAGGCCTGGCCAATCTCCTGATGCCCGCGAACCCACTGACGGTGCTGCAGCATCTGACGAGCGGCGCCCTCGTCTTCTCGGCCTTCTTCATCGCCACCGACCCGGTGACCAGCCCGCTGACAGGCCGCGGCCAGGTGATCTTCGGGGCCGGACTCGGTGCTCTGGTCGTTGTCATCCGACTGTTTTCCAATTACCCGGAGGGAGTGGTCTTCGCTGTCTTGCTGATGAACGCGGTCGTTCCCCTGATCAACCGCGTGACGATTCCCGAGCCTCTCGGTGGACTACCCGTCGACGCCTGATCGGAGAGGCCCTGGAACGGAGCACAAGAATCGTGAGTCGGTTGCGCAACAGCTATCTTGGACAGGCCTGGCTCATCTTGTTATTGGCCGGTGTCTTCGGCGCACTGCTGGCCGCCATCCATCTCGAGTTGTCTCCCCGCATCGAAGAGAACATCCGCGCCGAGATCATGCGCGAGATCCCCGGCCTTCTCCTGGGTGGAGAAGCCGTGGCAGGCGCCTCCATCACCATTGTCGGTGATCAGGTGAGCATCGAGTCGGCCTCAGGCGAATCGACATCCCTGACCGTTGTCGAGCAGCCATCCGAGGCTGCCGCACTGTATCGGGTCTCAGAAGGGGACCCGGAGGGGCGATTGCTGGGCTGGGTGGCACGGGGCCAGGATCACGGTTACGCGGATGTCATCGAGCTGCTGGTGGGCTTGACCGGTGACACCACGCAGATCACGGGGATCTACGTCCTGAACCAGAAGGAGACCCCGGCGCTGGGCGACGGCATCGTGCGCAGTGACTTTCGTCAGCACTTCGCCGGCATTGCCACCGACAGCCCCCTGACCGTCGGCCGCAACGCTGAGGAAGCCGCGCAGAGCCCGTATTCAATTCAGGCGCTGACCGGGGCGACGGTCAGCTCACGGAGCGTTTGCAACATCGTCAACGACACGGTGGCGCTGGTCAAGACCGAGATCGCAGAACCCTTGGAGGGCTTCGATGGCCGTCCATGAGCCAACACCGCTCGAGCGCTTCCTGAACGGCATCCTGCCGGAGAATCCAGTCTACCGCCAGCTCTTGGGGCTGTGCCCCACCCTGGCTGTCACGGCGGCCATGAAACCGGCCATGACCATGGTGGGTGCCACCGCCTTCGTGCTGATCTGCGCCAACCTGATCACCAGCCTCATTCGCCACCTTCTCAAACCGCACCTGCGAATCCTCGTCTTCACCCTGACGATCGCCACCTTCGTCACCATCGCCGATCGAACGCTGGCGGCTTTTGCCTACCCGATGAGCAAGCTGTTGGGACCCTACGTGCCACTGATCATCGTCAATTGCATGATCATCAGCCGGTGTGAGGTCTGCTCCTCCAAGCAGGGCCCGAAAGCGGCGCTGGCCGACGCCATCGGGGTCTCACTCGGGTTTCTGCTCGCTCTTGCCAGTGTCGCCACCGTGCGTGAGATTCTCGGCAACGGCTCTTGGTTCGGCATTCAGCTGGTGCCCGAGTCGTTCCCCACCCTGATCCTCATGATCCTGCCACCGGGGGCCTTCCTGGCTCTCGGGTCGTTGCTGGGTCTGGCAACCTGGCTCGGCCAGCGCCGCAAGGCGCGGGTGAGCGAGTCCGAAGCGGGGAGTGCCTGAGATGGAGCTCTTCGCCGATCTGCTGTTGATCGCCATCGGCGCGGCGTTGGTCAACAACTTCGTGTTGACCTACTTCGTCGGGCTCTGTCCGTTCCTCGGTGTCTCACGACGCCTCGATACCGCCTTCGGCATGGGTTGTGCCGTGACCTTCGTCATCTCGGTGGCAGCCCTCCTGAGCTGGACCATGACGGAGTTCGTCCTGCGGCCGGGCGCGCCGCTGCCCAACTGGGTCTGGTCGAGTCTCAACCCGGCGGCCGAGGCTGGCCAGGTCGACCTCAGTGTCCTGAGCTACATCGTCTACATCTTCGTCATCGCTTCCAGCGTGCAGCTGGTCGAGATGTACGTGCGCAAGTTCTTCCCGCCCCTTTACAAGTCGTTCGGCGTCTTCCTGCCGTTGATCACCACCAATTGCGCCATCCTCTTCGCCTGCCTGGAGATCATGAAGCACGTCGTAGCCCGTGACTGGGGCCTGGCAGAGTCTTTGACACTGGCCATTTTCGGCGGCGTTGGGTTCACCATCGCCATCGTCCTGATGGCTGGCATTCGGGAAGAGCTCGAGCTGTGCGAGGTGCCCGAGTCGCTGCGCGGCGCCGCCATCACCATGATCGTCGCCGGAATTCTCGCCCTGGCCTTCATGGGCTTCTCAGGCATCGGCGCCAACGTGGAGAAACTGCTCAACCCATGACCCTGCTCGTCGTCCTACTCGCCTCCTCGACGCTGCTGCTGCTGGCAGTCTTCATGAGCCTCGTGCTCGGGTGGGCGAACCAGGCCTTCCACGTCGAAGTCGATCCCCGAGTCGAGCAGATCGACGCTGCCCTGCCGGGCGCCAACTGTGCCGGTTGTGGATATATCGGCTGCACCGACTACGCAGAGGCCGTGGTCAACGAAGGGGCCTCCGTCGCTCTGTGCGCTCCCGGAGGGGAGAGCTGCGCCGAAGCGGTAGCCGAGATCATGGGTGTCGAGGTGGAGGAGACCTGGCCCTATAGAGCCGTGGTTCACTGCGGGGCCACCCTGCCGCAGCGACTCGGCGTGAACGACTACCAGGGAGAGCGCACCTGTACCGCGGCGAATCTGGTCGCCGGTTACCAGGGTTGCGTCTACGGCTGCCTCGGCCTCGGAGACTGCGTCGAGGCCTGCACCTTCGACGCCATGAAGATGATTTGGGGACTGGTCCAGATCGATTACGAGAAATGCACCGGCTGCGGTGCCTGCGTCGAGACCTGTCCCCGGGGAATCATCAGCCGCATCCCCTTCAAGGCGGAGAGTGTGCTCGTCGTCTCCTGCTCTAATGAGGATTTCGGCAACGACGTCAGAAAGGTCTGCAAGGTTGGCTGCAT
>CALILB010000099.1 GCA_938016625.1 uncultured bacterium
AACCGCTCGTAATACGGGACAACGGTCTCGACACCCGTCTGTTGCAGCATTACCTCCGAGACCCAGACACCATACGGGTCCCGACTCCGGCGCCAGGGTAGCGACCGCTGGTGATGGAGAAACCACTCGACGAGTGAGGGAGAGAGATCCGAGAACATCGGGCTAGCCTACACTTCTCACCGCCGTTCCGGCCTGTCATTTTGGCCGGCCGGCCCCGCGCGCTGCCAACGATGACAGGTGGGTGCTCCCGCTGCTCGCCCCGCTCGTCCCCTGCCGCCCGGGAGGTGAAGTCCCGGGGGAAGGTCCTGTAGAGGTGGGATTTTGTGGCTTAACCCCTGTTTTTATAGGGGGTTGGGGTGAGACTGGGTGAAGGGCGCGGCCCCTCGGGGGCCGCCTAAGGGTGGTGGGTCTCTTTGGTGTAGGAGAACCTTCCCCATCGACTTCTTTCTACTGCGAATATGCAGTGCAATTCGCGTGCCCGATCGCGGTCCCACCGTTCATATTCGCCCACTGTGGGCCTTTCCCTGGACTCCGTTGACGACATCTGGAACAGTAGCGATGGGAGTTGTCCGATGAAAAAGCTGTTGCTCGTCTTTCTTGTCCTGGTCTTTCTCGCCCTGTTGGCCGCCGGCGCCGGCATTCTCCTGTCCGACCGTGCGCCACGGCTCGGTGGCGCCACGGTGGTCACTCTGCGTCTCGCCCAGCCGCTACCCGACTACGCTCCGACCCCCGACGTCCCCTTCCTCGGCATCGACCGTGATTACAGCTTGGCCTCGATCTACCGCGGGCTCGTCGCGGCGCGCGAAGACGACAACGTCGAAGGTCTGTCCCTCTACATCCAGAATGCCCGCTTCGGTCTCGGCAAGGCCCAGGAGCTGCGCGATCTTCTGCTCTCCTTCAAGGACCAAGAGAAGTTTGTGGACTGCTACCTGGAGACCGCCGGCGAGGGAACCAACGGCACGCTCTCCTACTATCTCGCCGCGGCCTGTGATCATCTCGCTTTGGCGCCCGCCGGCCATCTCAACCTGCTCGGCCTCTATGCCGACAGCCCCTTCTTTCGCGGCACTCTCGACAAGCTCAAAATAGAGCCCTTTTTTGCGCGCACCGGCCCCTACAAGAGCGCCGCCGAGACCTACACCGAATACGAGCACTCGGCGGCGGCCGAGGAGGCTCTGGGCGAGGTCCTAGACGACATCTACGAGCAGATTGTCTCCGCCATCGCCGTCGGAAGGGGTCTCGAGCCTGCGACGGTCCGCGAGCTCATCGATCGGGCGCCACTCACCGCCGAGGAGGCGCTCACCGCGGGGTTGGTCGACGAGCTCGCCTATCCGGACGAGTTCGAGAGCCGAATCGACGAGCTCGCCGGTGGTCGCTCCCGGCTCACCACGCTTCGCGAGTACGACTCGGGGGCTCCCTTTGGCGGGACGCGTCGGGTGGCGGTGGTGTTTGCGCAGGGAACCATCATTCGCGGTCGTGGTGGTGTCGATCCCTGGACTCAGCAACGCTACCTCGGCTCCGAGGCCCTCCAGGAGCTGCTCCGCGATCTCGCCGAGCGGCCCGAGATCGTCGCCGTCGTCCTGCGCATCGACAGCCCGGGTGGCTCGGCGCTGGCGTCCGATCTGATGTTGCGCGAGATCGAGTCTCTCGCCGCGCACAAACCGATCGTGGTCTCGATGTCCGATGTGGCCGCATCCGGTGGTTACTACATCGCCGCCAAGGCGGCTCGAATCATCACTCAGCCGGCGACCATCACCGGCTCTATCGGGGTCACCGGGGGCAAATTGATGACCCGCCGTTTTCAGCAGGAGCTGCTCGGCATCTCTCACGACACCCTCCTGCGTGGCGCCAACGCCGATTTCTACTCCTCGCTCGAGGGCTTCTCCCCCGCACAGCTCGCCCGTTTCGAAGGACTGATGGCCGACGTCTACACCACCTTTCTCGGCCACGTCGCTGATGGTCGCAGCATGACCCCGGAAGACGTCGATGCGGTGGCGGGTGGGCGTATCTGGACCGGTCGCCGCGCGGTAGAGCTTGGTCTCGCCGACGAGCTGGGGGGTCTGGACGCGGCGCTGGCGGCCGCCCGCCAGGTGGCGGGTGCGGACGATCTTTCGGCGCTGGCCATCGATTACTTTCCACGTCCGCCGACCCTCTGGGATCTGCTCTATCGACGCTCCCGGCCGTTGCTCTCCGCGCGACAGTTGAACCTCGAAGAGATTCTCGAGCCACACACACCGCAGCTCCTGGAGCTGCCTCCCGGGCTTGCCCGGCTCGCCCGACCGTTCTAGTTTTGGCACCGCCGCGGGCGGCGATTTGGGGGCTGACTATTGTTCTCCTTCCTGCTATCCTGCCGCGCAGGGATCGTCGGTCGCGACCCGCACACATTTGTCGTCGAACAAGAGGGTTGACCCCTTGACGCGTGTGCTATGATCACGGCCTTCGCTGTGTAGCTCGCGAAACGTTTCAGCTCTGACGTTTATCAACAGATTTTCCACAGATTGTGGAAAATTTCTGCGGCTAGGATTTTGTCTTGACGACACCGATCGACCCTTCACTCTGGAACCGCTTACAGGACCGGCTTCGTCGCGAGTTGGATCCCGAGGAGTTTTCCACCTGGTTTTCTCCCCTGCGGGTACGCGCCGAACGACAGGATTGTCTCGAGCTGCTGGCACCCAACCAGCGGTTTTTGCGCACGCTCGAAGAGAGCTATCGCACCACCGTCGATCGCGCTATCTCCGGGCTCGGGGGTCCGGAGTTCCGGGTTTTGATCTCCGTGCAGGAAGACTCCTCGCCGGTTCCGGTGGCCGCTGTCAGCCCCTTCAATCCGCACTATGTGTTCGAGAATTTTGTCGTCGGCAGCTCCAATCAGTTTGCCCACGCGGCGGCCCGGGCCGTGGCCGAGAATCCCTCCCGCAGCTACAACCCGCTCTTTCTCTACGGTGGTGTCGGGCTCGGCAAGACCCACCTGCTCCACGCCATCGGCCACAGCCTCGTCCACCGGCATGCACACCTGCGGGTGATGTATCTACCTGCCGAGCAATTTGTCAACGAGCTGATCAGCTCGCTCCGTTTCAATCGCATGCCCGCGTTCCGCGAGCGCTACCGCAACATCGATGTGCTGATGGTGGATGACATCCAGTTTCTTGCCAACAAGGAGCGGACCCAGGAGGAGTTCTTCCACACCTTCAACACGCTCTACACGACGCAGAAGCAGATCATCCTCACTTCCGATTCATCGCCCCGCAACATCCCCGCCCTCGAAGAGCGGCTGCGAAGCCGTTTCGAGTGGGGGCTGATCGCCGACATCCACTCTCCTGATCTCGAGACCAAAGTTGCCATTCTCCGGCGCAAGGCCGATCAGGAGAAATCCGATCTCCCGGATGATGTGGCTCTCTTTATCGCCCGCCAGGTCAAGTCGAATATCCGCGAGCTCGAAGGGATGCTCAATCGTGTCATCGCGTTCTCTTCGCTGACCGGTCGGCCGATGTCGCTCGAGCTCGCCCAGGAAACCCTCAAGGACGTTCTGCTCCCCGAGCACCGCCGCGCCCTGGCGCCGGAGATCGTCAAGTTCGTCGCCCGTCACTATGGCCTCAAGGTCAGCGAGATCAAGAGCCGCAACAACTCCAAACAGATCGCCTTTCCCCGTCAGGTGGCCATGTATCTCTGCAAACAGCTGACCGATCTGTCCTACCCGGATATCGGCAAGCT
>CALILB010000100.1 GCA_938016625.1 uncultured bacterium
TGGGCATTCTGGGCTTGCTGGTGGTCACCACGGCGGCCGAGGCCGGTGATGGAGCGGCCAGAACCCGGCAGGGCTCGGCGGCAGTGTCGAGAAGTGGGTCGGTAGCTCCTCAGACCAGCTCCGGCGGGGCCTCGGCCAGCCGGCAGCCGGTGGCCAGAAGCACCCGTCCACCGAGTTCCGGTAGCAGTGGGCCCACCGCGAAGGACACACGACACTACGCTCCCAGCGGCGGCGGGGGCGGGCATCATGGTGGCGGCTATTACCGGCCCTGGTATCCGGGGTACTGGGGCGGCTACTGGCACCCCTACCGCTCGTGGTGGTGGGGAGGCTGGTGGGGGGGCTATTGGGGTCCTTATTGGGGTCCCTCCTGGGGCGCCTCCTGGGGTTGGCCGGGTTATGCACCCTCCTATCGGGTGGTGGCTCCGACAGCCAAGATCGGTGCCCTCGATCTAAAGCTCCAGCCGAAGAAAGCGGCCGTCTACGTCGATGGCTACTACGTCGGGAAAGCAAAGACCTTCGATGGGCGTCCCGATTACCTCTGGCTCGAGGAGGGTACCTACGAGCTCACCTTCTATTTCGAGGACCACGAGACGCTGACGCGGACGTTTACCGTTCGTGCCGGGACGGTGGCGGATGTTCGTATCGCTCTGGAGCCGGGTGTGGCCACGCTGCCGCCCGAGCCGGCCCCGGTCGTTGCAGAGAGCCCACCATCCAAAAAGGTCGATCGGCGACCAGCCGAGCCGGAGAGCGGGCGACAGATAGCCGGCACCGGTGAAGAGGATTGGCGCCAGGGCTCTTCGAGCTCGCGCGACGTCCGCCGGGATCCGGGCCGTATCCACCTGACCGTGGCACCCGAGGACGCTTCGGTCTATCTGGATGGCCGCCTGCTGGGCTCGGGCAGCGAGCTTGCCGGTCTCCACGCGGGGCTCCTGGTGGATCCGGGACAGCACTCTCTGGAGGTTGTCCGGCCGGGATTCCAGCCACGGGAGCTGGACTTTGGCGTCGCCAGCGGCGAAGACCTCGATCTCGAGGTGGCTCTGATTGAGGCGGGGGGACGGTAGGGGGACCGAGTCCCCCCTCCGGCTAGTCCATCGCCAGGGTCTTCTGTTCGAGCTTGAGTAGCCAGAGCTTTTTGCGCTGGCCGCCGATAAAACTGCCGGCTCCGGACTTGGTGGTGACCACCCGGTGGCAGGGAATCACCAGCGGCATGGGATTGGCCATCAGGACCGAGAGAACCTGGCGATAGGCGTCGGGGCGACCGGCGCCTTCCGCAATTTCCTGATAAGTACGAGTTCTGCCATAGGGGACCTTGGCGGTCTGCCGCATCACCCGGCGAGCAAAGTTGGGGAGCCCCGTGGCTTTTAGGTCGTACCCGAGCTCCAGATTACGCCGGGCTCCGGCCAGGTACTCCGAGAATCGACCCAGGACTTCGTCCAGAAACTCGGAGCGCTCAGAGCGCTTGAGATCGGCAAATGGCCTGAACTGCTTGCGCTCTTTGCCCTTGGGAACAATGACTACGCGGGTGATCAGCTCTCCGGTGAGCTCGATGCCCAGCCCCCCAAGAGTGGACGGGATGAGGATGCGGGTGGTCTCGACCTGTGGCTCCTCGGCGGCCGCGGTGGAATCTGCTGGCTGGTCGGACATGGCGCAGAGAGTATCACGGGATTTTTGGGGAATCGATCAGGCCGGTATCACCCTTGTTTTCAGATATTTCCAGCGGGCGTCGGCGAGCTCGCCACCGAGGTCGGCATCCCCGGTATAGGGCCGGTCGGGGATGTGGCGGACGGGGATTTCAAAGCTGGTGGCACCGGCGAAGGGGAAGGGATCGAGATGGAGATTACCGGCTCGAAATACCCCACGGATACCCGGCCTTTCCACAGGGTGCGACCACCGATTGCAGACGGTCAGCGACAGGGCGTCGACGAGCTCGAGAAGGCGGTAGTCCTGGGCCACCTCGTCGGCCGTGACCGCCGCGCGCTCCTCCAAATCCTCGCGGGACTCCTCCAGCCGGTCGAGCAGCTCCACCCAACCGGGCTCCTGGCGTTCATGCTGGTGGAGAGCGAGAGCGTGCTGGGTAATCAGCAGGGCGACATAGGGTTGTTCGGTGACAAAGCGCTCGGTGCCGCGCTCCCAGATTTCGAGACGCGGCGCAAGCGGGTAGGAGAGAAAGTCGTGGGGGCGGCCGCTCTCAGGATCGACCCGTGGTGCCGAGTCGGCCTCTTGCCACCCGTTGTCGTGCTCACGTACGGCCTTCAAAAGCCGCTCGCGGCGGGGGTGCTCGGGTAGGCCATCGGTCCGCCAGAGGGAGAGGAGCTCGGCCGCAAAACGGGCGTGGTCGGGCTGGGTGACGAGCAGAAGTGACGAGCCGTCTTCGACGACGATCATGTATCGCGCTGATTATCCAAGATAGACGGAGATCGACGGGATGCCCCTTTGTGGCTCGGACCACATCGAGAAGGGAGACGGCATAGTAACATTCCGTATTCGAACGAGATAGCTCTGGTGGAGGACCTGAATGCCATTTGATTTTCCCGAGCCTTGGCGGGTAAAGGTAGTCGAGCCCATTCGGCGGCCGGAGCCCGATGAGCGCGAGGAGCGACTGCGGGCAGCCGGTTTCAATCTATTCGACATCCCCGCCGACGCAGTGTTTATCGATCTTCTCACCGACTCGGGTACGTCGGCGATGTCCGACAACCAGTGGGCGGGTTTGATGGTGGGGGACGAGTCCTACGCCGGGGCGAGTAATTTCTACAACTTCGAACAAACGGTCAAAGAGATCTTCGGCTTTCCATACCTCGTACCGGTGCATCAGGGACGGGTTGCCGAGAATCTTCTCTTCTCGACTCTGGTCGAGCCGGGGATGATCGTCCCCAACAACAACCACTTCGACACCACCCGGGCCAACGTCGAGGTCAACGGTGGAGCGGCGGTAGATCTGGTCATCGAGGAGGGGAAGCATCCGGAGGTCGAGCATCCCTTCAAGGGCGACATCGATCTCGGCAAGGTGCGCCGGCTCTTCGAGGAGACACCGCGGGAGAGGATCCCGCTGGCCATGATGACGCTCACCAACAACTCGGGTGGCGGCCAGCCCGTCTCGTTGGAGAACATCCGCGGCTATTCCGAGCTCTGTCGTGAGTTCGGGATTCCGTTCTACATCGACGCCTGTCG
>CALILB010000101.1 GCA_938016625.1 uncultured bacterium
ACGGCCTCACTGCTTACCGACCTGAACGAAGGCGTCATCCTGCCGCGCCACGCCTGGAGCCGATTACCTTTAGCCGAGTGGAACGAGCAGGCCGGGTGGTTCCAGGAGAACCTGGTGGTCAACGGGCCCTTTACCCTGGAGTCGTGGAGCCCACAGTCGGAAATCGTCCTCCAGCGCAATGAGAGCTTCTACAAACCGGGGCAGCCCTATATCGACCGGGTGGTCTTTCGCATTGTGCCGGAGAAGAGCAACCGGATCCTCCAACTCCTTGCCGGTGATCTCGATCTGGTCGAACAGATCCCACCAGCCGATGCGGCCCGCATCAGCGCCGACGAGAACCTCGACCTGCTCGAATTCTGGCATCGACAGTACGACTTCATCTGCTGGAATCTCGGCAATCCGCTTTTTGCCGACGCCGAAGTCCGTCGGGCGCTCACCATGGCGATCGATCGACAGTCGATCATCGGTGCTCTTCTCTTTGGCAATGCTCGGGTCGCCACCTCTCCCATCATCTCCACGGTGTGGGCTCACGATCCAGGGCTCGAGCCCTGGCCTTACGATCCCGCCGAAGCCAGAGCACTGCTTGCCGGTCGGGGATGGGGCGATGCTGACGGAGACGGGGTCCTGGACCGGAACGGTAGACCTTTCCGCTTCGAGCTGTCCACCAACACCGACAGCCGGATCCGAGTCGACGCCGCGGTGATGATTCAAGAGCAGCTGAGACGCGTGGGTATCGATGCCCAGGTGCGACGTATGGAGTTCAACACCCTGGTCGACAAAAACCTCGAGCACGATTTCGACGCCACGCTGGGTGCCTGGGGAATCGACACCTCGTTGGATCTCACCTACGCCTTCCACACCGACTCCATCGATAACGGTTACAACTTCGGCGGCTACTCCAACCCGGAGGTGGACCGGCTGATCGACGACTTCCGGCGCCAGACCGATCCCGAGATCATGGGGACTATTCTTCGTCGCATCGAAGCGATCCTCCACCAGGACCAGCCCTACACCTTTCTCTGGGAGCCGAAGCGCCTCACGGGTGTCAATCGCCGATTGACCAATGTCCAGGTCAACCCACTGAGCTCCTTCTTCCACCTCGAGGAGTGGTGGCTCGCTGATTAGCGAATGACGGGCTTTCTCCTCCGTCGCCTCGTCGCCTCTTTGCTGTTGGTGGTGGTGGTTCTGACCCTCACCTTCTTCCTCATTCATCTGGCTCCCGGCGACCCGGCGAATCTTCTTCTCGACCCGCGTGTCTCCCGCCAGCACCAGGAGGCCCTGAACAGGCTCTATGGACTCGATCGGCCGCTGCTGGCTCAGTACGGATCCTGGCTCCGAGCCTCGCTATTGGAGGGGAATTGGGGGGTGTCGTTCGTCCACCGTCGACCGGTCACCGCGGTCATCGCCGATCACCTGCCGCAGACGTTGTTGCTCACCGCCACGGCACTGGTCATCCAATTCGGCGTGGGTATCCTGCTGGGTGTCGGTGCGGCTCGAAGTGTGGGCTCGCGCAAGGACCACCTCATCCGCCTCGGCGCTCTGTCGCTCTACTCCCTGCCGCTTTTCTGGCTCGGCCTCATGGCTCTACTCCTGCTCAGCTTTGTGTGGCCGATCTTCCCCTCGGGTCACATGAGCTCGGTGGGTGCCGACCAATTGCCCGCTTGGCAGCGGCTGCTCGATCTTCTTCATCACCTCGCGCTGCCGGCCCTGGTGTTGGGACTCGCCTCGGCCGGGGCGATCACCCGCTTCACCCGCAACAGCCTGCTGGAGGTCATGGACGAGGACTTTGTCCGCACCGCTCGAGCCAAGGGAGTCGGCGAGAGGCGGGTGGTCTGGAGACACGCCCTGCGAAATTCGCTCGCACCCCTCATCCAGTTGTTCGGTCTGTCGCTTCCTTTTCTACTCAGCGGCTCGCTGGTGACGGAGGTGGTCTTCTCCTGGCCCGGTCTCGGGCGACTGACCTACGACTCCATCCTCACCCGGGACTTCCCGGTCATCCTCGCCAGCACGGCCCTGGCCGCCACTCTGGTCGTCGCCGGCAGCTTTCTGGCCGACCTTCTGCACGCGGCGGCCGACCCGAGAGCACGGACATGGGAAAGATGAGGCAGCTGTCGGGGCTGCTGGCAGCCTCACCTCTGATGAGGTGGGGGCTGGCGATCATGCTGCTGATGTTGCTCCTGGTGCTGTTCGCACCCCTATTGACGCCGCGGAGTCCTGTCACCCAGATCGACCCCGTCGCCGGCGGACATCTCCCACCCGGCGCGCGGAGACAAGCCGTCCGGCTGCAGGACGGACGCTGGCTGCTTGCCGAAGACGCCCGGTGGACGGAGGAGGGACTGCGTCTCGAACGGGGCGGGACCACCGAGGTCATACCGATTGAGGAGGTCGAGAGACTGCCGACCCCCACCGGTCTCGAGAGACGCTTCTTCCCTCTCGGCACGGATCGTTTTGGCCGTGACGTCTGGTCGCGGATCCTTTACGGAGGTCGGGTCTCGCTCACCATCGGTCTGCTGGCCGCGGCCCTGGCCCTCACCCTCGGGCTGGCAGTCGGCAGCGTGGCGGCCACGGTTGGCGGGGTGGTGGACAGCCTGCTCATGCGACTCGTCGATGGCCTGCTCTCCTTTCCACGCCTCTTTCTGGTGTTGACGCTGTCGGCCCTTTTTGGTGCCAGGACCTGGGTCGTCATTCTGGTCCTGGGTGCCACCAGCTGGATGACGGCCGCGCGGTTGGTGCGCGCCGAGCTTCTGCAGTTGGGTGAGCGCGACTTCGTCACCGCCGCCCGCGCCATCGGCCAGCACCCGGTCAGGGTCTTCTGGCGGCACCTGCTGCCGGGCGCTCTGGCGCCGGTTCTGGTCGACACCACCCTGCGTGTGGGTGACATCATTCTCATCGAGGCGGCTCTGTCCTTCCTCGGTCTGGGTGTTCAGCCGCCGCTGCCGAGCTGGGGCAACATGATCGCCGACGGTAGCGACGCCCTCGTCTCCGCCTGGTGGGTCACGGTCTTCCCCGGTCTGGCGATCGCGCTGACGGTGATCGCCTTCAATCTCGTTGGTGACGGTCTGCGCGACCTTCTCCACCCACGAACCGGGAGCACTGCCTCTTGACCGCCATGCGGACCTCCGATTTCGACTACTTTCTGCCCGAAGATCGGATCGCTCAGGTCCCGGCCCCCCGGGGCTCGAGCCGCCTGCTGGTCCTCGCCGGCCCGGGACCGGTCCGTCACCGCCGAATCTCCGATCTCCCGCAACTGCTCGACACCGGCGACCTGCTGGTGGTCAACAACACCAAGGTGATCCCCGCACGTCTGTTTGCCCACCGGGAAGGCACGGGCGGCCGGGTCGAGCTGCTGCTGGTCGAGCGCCTCGGTCCGACCGAGTGGCTGGCGCTGGTCAAGCCCGGGCGTCGGGCGGGCCCGGGTACCCGTCTCGAGCTCGAGCCCGGCCTCGAGGTCGAGGTGGTGGCCAAGGCCGAGAGCGCCAGGTATCGGCTGCGCTTCTCGGAGCCGATCGAGGCCCACCTCGACCGGCTCGGCCACGTTCCCCTCCCCCCCTACATCAAACGGGAGGATCGGCCCGAAGACCGCAGCTCGTACCAGACGGTATTCGCCAGCGCCGAGGGGGCGGTGGCGGCCCCCACGGCCGGGCTCCACTTCACCCGCGAGCTACTCGAGGAGCTGAAGCAAGTGGGTGTCGGTGTGGCCGAGGTTACCCTCCATGTGGGGATGGGAACCTTCAAGCCGGTCACGGCCGACCGGGTGGACGAACATCGGATGGATGCCGAGTGGTTCGAGCTGCCGGAGTCCGCGGCGGCGGCGATCCGGGAGACCCGTCAGCGTGGCGACCGGATCGTGGCCGTGGGCACCACCGTCGTCCGTACTCTGGAGTCGGTGGCAAGAGAACAAGACGGTGAGCTCGGTGCCTGTCAGGGGAGGACCGACCTCTTCATCAGCCCCGGCCACGAATTCAGGACCGTCGATCTGCTGCTGACCAATTTCCACCTCCCCCGCTCGACCCTGCTCATGCTGGTCTGCGCCTTTGGCGGCCGGGAACGTGTCCTCGGCGCCTACCGTGAGGCCATCGGGGCCGGCTATCGCTTTTACTCCTACGGCGACGCCATGCTCGTCGAGCCGCAAGCCTAGCCTGCCCTTCTCACCCCCTTTGCATCTACAGGCACTTACGCCGCTTCGCTGCGAACGGCGGTGAGAAAGGTAGCCTAGTTGTAGGTCGGCAGCAGCGAGTACTCCTTGCCGTAGTAGAGCATCTGCTCGGTGAAGTCGTCCGGGTACTCGATCTCGACATCCACGATCTCGTCGCCGTCCATCATCGGAACTAGGCGGGGATTGATAAAGCCACCGTAGGGCGCGATGTTCAGCTTCTCGAATCGCTCCAGCACCTGGGCGTGGAGCTCGGAGTCGACCTTGACGCCATAGTTCTCGACCAGATCGCGGCCGGCCTCGTAGTCGCCCTGGCTCGCGATCCGCTGGATCTCACGCAACAGCTGGCCAAAGAGCTCGCGCAGCGCCTCGTAGTCTCGGATGACGAAGTAGGTCTTGCCGTCCTCGTCCACCCTCTCGATAACATTCTGCTCGAGCCCCTTCTCGTAGACCCACTTGGCCACCAACTGTCGGTTTCTCATATGGGCCTCCTCGAGGTTCTCCCCCAGCGCGAGACGCCGGAGCTGCCAGAGCAGACCGTTGCGGATGAAGTTGTCGTACATCACCCGCCCCACATCCTGAGACGGCATGACACCGATCTCGACCAGCTTGGGATCCAAGCCGTAGTAGAGCGCGATCAGATCCGCCCGCGCCTCCTCGAGCGTGTCGCCATAGTTCTTGAGCGTCTCGTTGGGGGTCCCGACACCCTCTTCGATCTTGCCCGAGGCATGGCCGATGACTTCGTGCATGTCCGTATGGAGATTCGCGGACAGGGTACCGTGGAGCTTGCCCAACTCGATCTCTTCGTCCGAGTAGCCGAACTCCTCCAGATAGCCGCTCTCTTTGGATCCCTCGTAGTAGGACTCCATGAGATTGCCGAGCGTGACCGACTTCGAACCGTAGTTGGAGCGGATCCAGTTGGCGTTGGGCAGATTGATGCCGATCGGCGAGGAGGGTGAGGCGTCTCCCGACTCGACAACGACGGTGATGACCTTGGCCGATATGCCGGTCACGTCCTCCCTCTTGTGCTCATCCATGATCGGTGACTGGTCCTCGAACCACTGTCCCTGCTCTGCAATGGCCTCTATCCTCTTGGTGGCTTCGGCATCTTTGACCGACACCACCGACTCGTAGGCTCCGCGGTAGCTCAGCGCGTCGCCATAGGTCTCGATAAAGCCATTGATCACATCGATCTCGGACTCGGTGTCCTGGACCCAGAGGATGTTGTACTCGTCGAAATGCTCGAGGTTGCCCGACTTGTAGTACTCGACGAGCTTTGACAACGCAGCCGCCTGGGTCTCGTTCTCGGCGACCGACACGGCCTTCTCCAACCAGTAGACGATCCGCTCGATGGCCTCCGAATACATGCCTCCTACTTTCCAGGTCTTCTCCTCGGGGCCGTCGGCGGTCATGAGCATCTTCGAATTCAGACCGTAGGAGATGGGAGTGGGATCCTCACGGTCGACGACCCCGGCGTAGTAGGCCTCGACTTGGGCTTGGGTTACTCCTTCGTAATAATTATTGGCTGAATCAGCGACCAGATCGACGTCGGCATCGAGATTGACACTCTTGCCGTCGACCTCCGGGTCGAAGACGACCGGTAGCAGCGTGGCGATCAGCTCGTCGACGCTCTCGCTCTCCCCGAGTGGAAGGACCTCCGGCGCCGAACCCTGGACCAGCTGGGCAAATTCTTCGGGCGAGATCTCCGGCAAGAATTTGATCTTGGAGTAGTGATGGTGGATGCCGTTGGAGAACCACACCCGCTTGGCATAGACCATGAAATTCTGGAACACCTCGGTCGAGCGGTCACCGGCGTAGGAGTTGACGACGGCCTCCAGTGTCCTCCGGACCAGGAGATTGTGCTTGTAGTTCTGGTCATAGATGATGTCGCGACCAGACAGCGCCGCCTGATGGAGGTAGTAGAGGAGCTTCTTTTTCTCCAGGTCGAGCTCGTCGAAACCGGGCACCTGGTAGCGCAGGATGCGCAAATCGGCGAACTGCTCGGTCAGATACTGGAACTCCTCGGGTGTCGAGGGCACGACCGTCGACTGCTCGTCCGGCGGCGTACAGGCGACGACAACCGTGAGCAGTGCCAGGCCGAGAAGAAGCGCGCGGGTTTTCATTTCGAGTTTCCCCC
>CALILB010000102.1 GCA_938016625.1 uncultured bacterium
CACTTACGGTCACTACCGCCGATTGATCCGTCGTCAGAGTGTCTTGTAGCCGCAAGTCGAGACGCAGCTGGCCAGCTCCGTCTCCCGCAACCGCCGTGTAGGAACCGGTCACCACGTAGTCGGTGCCGAGGTTGCGGCGCAGTATCTCGAGGGTTTCGTCCGTGAAGTCTTCATCCTCCTCGAGACCCAGCTCGAGCTTGGCCCGGACGACGTTCTCGCCGGGGATGATTCGTACACCACTTCCCGCTGAAAGCTCCGAGCTCAACATCTCTGGCAGTCCGCTGGCGAGCCAGTCCACCTCCTCCTGGCCGGTGAGGTTTCTGAACTCCATCACCGCCACCGCCGGCCGCGCCACGGACGGGGCCTGGAGGTAGCCGAACTCCGCCTGCTCCTGCGCCCGTTTTGTCCACATGTACCAGTTGGCAACAACGGCCAGGCCGAGGAGGACGCCGGCCAGCACCACCTTGGTAAGACGCTTGCCCGGCGACTCTGTCGCGGCGGTGGTCGTAGCCGAAACGGCGGCGGCCTCTTCCTTTCCCTTGAGGGCGCGGACGACGTCGCTGGCGCGCTGATAGCGTTTGGCCGGATCACGCTCCAGACAGCGCAGGATCACCTCTTCCCAGTGGGGATCGAAACCCTCGACCAGCTGGCTCGGTGGTGGTGGGTCCTCAGTCAGTCGCTTGACCGCCGTCGACAGGGCGCTGTCCCCTTCGAAGGGAACCCGGCCGACGGTCATCTCGTAGATCACGACCCCGAGGGCGTAGATGTCCGCCGCCGGTGTGATTTGACCGCCTTCGACCTGCTCCGGAGCCATGTAGGCCGGGGACCCCATCACCGCGCTGGCGACGGTGAGCGTGCCGCTGGCCCCTCCGGTCTGCTGGCTGCCGCGCGCCAGACCGAAGTCGGTGACGACCGCCCGTGTCCCGGTGTCCATGGCCTCGAGGACGACGTTTGCCGACTTGAAGTCCCGGTGCACCACGCCGGCCGCATGAGCCGCATCGAGGGCGGAGGCCATCTGCTCGATGAGTGGCAGCGCCTCGCGTGGAGTCATTGCCCCCGCGCCGTCCAACCGCTGCGCCAGGGAGGCCCCGTGGAGGAGCTCCATGGTGACGAAGAGGATCTCCTGGTTCAGATAGAGCGCGGCAATCGGCGAATCCGACCGGTGGGTTCCCAGATCGTAGATGCGACAGACGTTGCGGTGCGTGACCTGTCGGGCGACGTGGATCTCGCGCTTGAACAGACCCACCGCAACGTCGTCCGCGGCGACACTGGGTCGAATGGTCTTGAGCGCCAGCACCTCGCCAAGGGCCTGGTCCTCGGCCTCGTAGACCTCTCCCATGCCGCCCTGAGCGACAAATCTGAGAATGCGATAGCGCTCGGCCACCAGCTCGCCGGCGGAGAAGGTGCTGCCCAGCGACGCCGGCGCCCCGGCGTGAGTGACACCCGGATGCGAAGTCGGCGGTGGTGTCGCCGCCGTCAACCGCGGTCCCGCGCCCGCGTCGGGTAGCGGCAGATCACTCCGCGTCTGCTGGCCGGGGACGGTGGTGGCGTCGGCCCTGGGTGTGCCCGTCAGCGGCAGGGTGACATCGTGCTGGTCCTTCTGCTTGACGACGAAGGCCTTGCCACATGATGTACAGCGGGCGCGAAACCGCGACGGCAGGTTCTGCCCACTGAGTCGCAACCGGGTTTCGCAGCCCGGACACTTGACGATCAGGCCTTGGTCCGTCAACGGCGGTATCCGTTTCGTTGATGGGCGTTGCCGAAAGATCGCGGCACACGCCGCTTCGAGCCGTCAAGAAAGCACATGGGCGGCTACTCCGCCGCCATTTTACTCCTGCCGTATTGGGCTCGCTGTGGAACCGGTGGCTGGCCTTCCGGCCACAAAACGTGGGGTTTTCTGCCTCGAATTTGGCGTCTTTTCCACTTGAATGGGTCCTGGGACTGTTCTATCTTCATCACTCGGGCTTTTGGCCCGCGGGCGTTGCTCCACTCGAAGAGGTCGATAATCATGGTAATCACTCGCACCGCGCTGGCTCTTCTGCTACTGGTACCGGTCGTTCTTCTCGGCTGTCAATCCGACAACGTCGAGTTCGGCGGAGGGGAGATGTTGACCTTCCAGGGGACTCTTGATGTGTTCACTCAGGTCGACACCTATGAATTCGTGGTGGTCAGCCAGGGTACGACGAGGATCGAGCTCACCCGACTCGATAGCAGCAATGGGGCAACAGGTGAGCCTGTCGAGTCGCAAGGGATAGGGGTCGCGTTTGGACGGCCAAACACAGCAGGAGCCTGCACGCCAACAGTCTCGAGGGTCCTCTTCGAGACCGAGGCCATATCGGTGTTCGTGCCCGAAGGGGTCTATTGCCTTGGCGTCTTCGTGCCCGGCGGTGTCTACGAGATCGGCACCGTTCTCGAATACACCATAGAGCTTCTCTCGGGCGCCTAGCTCGCGTCTTCAGTCCGGAAAAAGCAACGGCCCCCGCGTCTGCGAGGGCCGTCTGTGAAATAACTTCCCGGCGGCGACCTACTCTCCCACACCGTCTCCAGTGCAGTACCATCGGCGCTGAGGGGCTTAACTTCCGTGTTCGGAATGGGAACGGGTGTTTCCCCCTCGCTACTA
>CALILB010000103.1 GCA_938016625.1 uncultured bacterium
GGTGACCGTCGCCCCGATCGACAGTCTGTCTCCGTCTAAACGGATCGACTCGAGCTCGTCAATCCCGGTCAGAGAGACGATGTCCTCATGACGTCGCTTGCCCTGCTTGAGCGCGACGAGCAGATCGGTGCCACCCGCCAGAAGTGCCGCGTCTCGACAGCTCGCGAGCAGTTCGCAGGCCTCCTCCAACGTCTCGGGTGCGTGATACCGGAAATCGGGGATATACATGGTCACTTCCCCCCACAGATGCCGAGTCTTCACAGGATAAGGCAATGGGCGAACGAGCGACCCACCCGCTTGGGTGGCTCGCCCGACCCACCCCTCCGCGCGTTGCCCCTCTCCGGAGCGCTGATAGGGTGATACTTGCTCCCGGCAATGAATCGACAGCGAGGACAAAGATGGAACTGGGTCTAGAAGGAAAGAACGCCATCGTCACCGGTGGCAGTCTTGGCATCGGCGCGGCCATCACCCTCACCCTGGCCAGGGAGGGCTGCAACGTGGCCATCAATTACCGCCGGCACGACACCGAGGCCAAGGAGATCGTGGGCCAGATCGAGGCGATGGGTCGTCGAGGGCTGGCGATCAAGGCCGATGTCCAGAACTACGCGGACGCCGAGAGGATGGTCCAGACCGTGGTCGATGAGCTCGGCGGCCTCGACATCATGGTCTGCAACGCCGGCATCAATTGGGACGGTGTGATTTGGAAGATGACCGAGGAGCAGTGGGACACGGTCATCAATGTGAATCTCAAAGGCTATTTCAACTACAACAAGACTGCCGCACTGGTCTTCAAGGATCAGAAGAGCGGCAAGATCGTTAACATCTCTTCGATCAACGGCATGCGGGGCAAGTTTGCCCAGACCAACTACGCGGCCTCCAAGGGGGGTGAGATCGCGCTGACCAAATCCCTCGCCCGCGAGCTCGGCAAGTTCAACGTCAATGTCAATGCCGTGGCCCCCGGCATGGTCATGACCGAGATGGCCGAGAACATTCCGCCCGAGTTCCTCACCAAAGCGATGGACGAGACGGCGCTCGGCCGTTTCGCCACGCCCGAGGAGTGCGCCGACCTGGTGGCTTTCCTCTGCTCGGACCGGGCTCGACATATCACGGGCGAGGTGATCAAGATCGATGGCGGGCAGTACATGTAGAAGGCGGTGGCGATGAAAAGAGTGGGCATCATCGGTATCGGACACGGCGTTTTCGGCCGACGCAGCGACGCCACGGTGCAGGAGCTCGCCTTCGAGGCTTTTCGAGACGCGCTGGATGACGCGGGCATCGAGCGCGACTTGATCGACGCCTCGGTCATCGGCTCGGTCCCCGAATACCACAAGCAGCGCTCGCTGGCCGGTGTGGTTCAGGAGTACCTGGGACTGGTGCCCAAGCCCACCTGGCTGACCGAGGTGGCCTGCGCCTCGGGAAGCGCCGCCATGCGGACAGGGTGGATGGCGATCCGGGCCGGCCTGCACCAGGTAGTGGCCATCATCGGCTGCCAGAAGATGACCGAGCTCTCCACCGCCGAGATTCTCGCCCTCATGGGTCGAGTCGGCGAGGTGCAGTGGGAGTCGGGCTTTGGCACCACCTTCCCGGGCTACTACGCGATGTTCGCCAAGCGGCACATGCACGAGTACGGCACCACCCGTGAGCAGCTGCTCGAGGTAGCCGTCAAGAACCACTTCTACGGCGCCAAGAACCCCTACGCGCTGTTCCGCAAGGAGATCAGCGCGGAGAAGGCCATGGCTTCCGAAGAAGTCGCGACCCCCTTTCAGGTCTACGACTGCTGTGCCAACGCCGACGGTGCCGCCTGCGTCATCCTGGCCGGCGAAGACCAGGCAAAGGAGATCTCGGACAAGCCGGTTTGGTTGGACGGCGTGGCCGCCGCCACGGCGAGCATGTCGGTCCTGCGCCGACCCCACCTCGTCGGACTCCCGAGCGCCGAGCAAGCCGCCACCGAGGCCTACGCGATGGCGGGGATCGAGCCCACCGATGTCAAGGTGGCACAGGTACACGACTGCTTCACCGTCGCCGAGATCATGGCCTACGAGGACCTTGGCTTCTGTGGGAAGGGCGAAGGTGGACCGTTTGTCACCGACCGGCAGACCTACATCGGCGGCCAGGTAGCCGTCAACGTGGACGGCGGCCTCAAGGCGAAGGGCCACCCGATTGGCGCGACCGGTGTTTCGATGACCTACGAGATCGCCAAGCAGCTTCGCGGCGAGGCCGGGGAGCGTCAGGTGCCGGACGCCGACGTCGGCCTGACCCACAACGTGGGTGGAATCGGGCAGTACTGCTTTGTCCAGGTGTTGAAGAGGGATTGAGTCATGTTCAAGTGGTTTGGCAAGGTCAACTACACGCCCTACACCAAAGTCTCCGACTTTGCCCAACATCTGAGAGACGGTCGGCTCATGGGCTCACGCTGCTCACGCTGCGGAGCCACCTCGTTTCCACCCCGGGCCGACTGCGAAGAGTGCCTGAGCGGGGACTTCGAGTTCTTCGAGGTCAGCGGTCGGGCCAAGCTACATACGTTCACCAAGATCGTGGCCGCCCCGACCGGCTTCGAGGATGTCGCCCCCTATCTGGTGGGTGTCGTCGATCTCGAGGAGGGAGGCCGGGCTCTTGCCTGGTTTGGTGACAGCATCGCCGAGGACGAGGTCGAGATCGGGATGGACCTGCAGGTGGTTCCCCGCATCTTCGAAGAGTCGGAGGAGATCAAGGTCTACTACAGCCTCGAGCCACCCGGCACCACCTGGTCGAAGACCTAAGCCTGTATGGGACCTGGTCGGGCTCACTTCGGTCGCCACCTCGGTGAAGATGCCGTGGCTCTTCACACAGTGATGACGACTTTTCCTCGCGCGTGACCTTCTTGCAGATACCCGATGGCCTCGGGGACCTCGCTGAGCGGGTAGGTTCGGCCGACGACCGGCGTGACCTTGCCAGCCTCGATCTGGTCCTTCAGAAACCGGAGGTCCTCTTTCTTTCCCTTCGCTACAAACATCCGCAGGGTGTGGCCCACGAACGGTGTCAGCATGATCGCCCGGAGTAGGCGATCGACACCTCCGAGCCAGCGACCCCCCTCCTCCCCACCGACGATAACCAGAGTACCCCGCGGTGTGAGGGCGCGCCGGAGATGGGACAGCCTGCGGTTGCCGCCGATGTCGAGAATGAGGTCATAGCGCTGACCTGTTTGTGTGATTTCGTCGCGCGTGTAGTCGATCACGTGCTCCGCGCCTAGGGAGCGGACCAGGTCCACCTTCGCGGTGCTGCACACACCGGTCACTTCCGCGCCAAACGCCTTGGCAAGCTGCACCGCAAAGGTCCCCACGCCACCCGAGGCACCGATGATTATTACAGTCTGTCCAGCTTCAACCTCTCCGTGGTCGCGAAGGCCCTGGAGCGCGGTGAGGGCGGAGACGGGTACGGCCGCTGCCTGCTCGAAGCCGAGGTTTGCGGGTTTGGGCACGAGCTTGTCTTCACGGGCAGATGCGTACTCGGCGAAGGCGCCGTGGCAGAGGCCGAATACTTCGTCACCCGCCTCGAACTGCGTCACGTTCTTGCCGACCGCCTCCACTCGCCCCGCGACATCATTGCCGGGAACGGAGGTTTTGGGTGCGCGCAAGCCGTAGCCCATGATGCGAATCAGATACGGCAGACCCGTCATGACGTGCCAGACGCCTCGATCCACGCCGGCCGCGTGAACGCGCAGGAGCACTTCGTCGTCCCCGACTTCAGGTCTGTCGATGTCCCTGAGCTCCAGTACATCCGCCGAGCCATAGGTGTCTTGGACGATTGCCTTCATGGTGTGCTCGCGAGTGGAGTGTCAGACCTTGTGGATGAGCCCGGTGAGCGCGGCCCGCTCGGGTTCGAGCAGGCGGGTGATCCCCTCCGTGTCGATGTCGGCGACGATGATCTGACCCACTTCGGTCGCCACCTCGGTGAAGATGCCGTGGCTCTGCATTTTCTGGGTCTGGTACCGGTTGTCGTCGGTGGGGCTGACGTAGTGGACCGACACCACCTTGTAGCGGTGGATGAGAAAAAGATGGATCAGGGTCATGAGTCGCTTCCGGCGCAGCTTGGTCGAGAAGGTGTTCTGGTCACGTACCGAGAGAATGTTCCGCCCGCGGCGGTCCTTGATGACGGCAAAGACGACATTGGCCACCTTCTCATCCGACCCGTTTAGGACGCTGAGCTCCAGCAGGTCGGAGGCCGCAGTCTCCGGCCGCAGCTCGACACGCAAGGGTGCGAGATCGTAGTGCTCGGTCCACAACCCGAGCCACTCTTCGAGCAGCTTTCGCGGCACCTCGGTCTGGACGAGATGCTGGAACTGGGTCGAGCCCTTCCCCATCGCCTTGGTGGTCGCCGTGCGACCCGACGAGGCCATCAGCGCCGCGTCCAGACGCGGGCCACCCACCAGGGTCTGTGGCGTGCGGTAGGGCACCTCCAGCAAGCGGAATTTCCGCTGTAGGCGGGCCAGCGCCAGCATCCCGTCCTCTTTGAGGGCGGTGGCGAACTCCTCGGCGGCCAGGCCGTCGATCTGGTGGCCGCCGTAGGTGATGAAGTTGAAGACGAAACCCATCTTGCCCAGCTCTTGCGGGTAGCGTGTCATCTCCTCGTCGCTCATGCCGGTGGTGTCCCAATTGAACGATGGGGAGAGGTTGTAGGCCAGCATCTTGTCGGGATACTCGGCGTGGATGGCAGCGGCAAAGGTCTTGGCATCCTCGAGATCGGCCGTCTTGGTCTCCATCCACAGCAGATCGGCAAAGGGTGCCACCGCCAGCGACTTGGCGATGGCGTAATCGATGCCCCCCTGGATCTGGTAGAAGCCCTCGGGGCTCCTGGAGTGCTCGCAGTCCCAGATGATGTGGATCCCCAGGGCCTTGGCGCGCTCG
This sequence comes from uncultured bacterium, assembly GCA_938016625.1. Taxonomy (GTDB): domain Bacteria; phylum Acidobacteriota; class Thermoanaerobaculia; order Multivoradales; family JAHEKO01; genus M0029. Next base: position 4,884 of record CALILB010000103.1, read on the forward strand.
CGGGCCTCGTAGTAGGAGACCTTTTTGGCAAACTCCCGCCACCTATCGGTGGTCAGCTCGAACTGCTCGCCCTCGTTGGTGCGGAACTCGATGACGTCGGCCACCGCGTCGGCGTAGGTCTCGAGACCGGCCTCCGCCTGCCACAGGTCCACATAGTCGCTGAGCGCCTCGTTCAGCAGCCCCTCGACCGACGCATCCCGGGAGCCCTGGAAGGTCTTGGCCTTCTCTTCGAGGGTGGAGAGCAGACCGGTGGAAGCCAGCCACTCGTCGGCCTGTTGGTACTCGAGGTCCGACAGGTCGTAGAGGAGGTGTCCCCGGATCTCCTCTACCCCGAGCTCGAAGAGCTTTCGCCAGATGGCGATGTAACCGGTCTTGTAGCTCGGCAGCTCGATGCGGGTCGCACCCAGAACAAACGGCTGATCCCGCTCGTCGCTCCGGCTCTCGAGCAGGGTGGCCGACTCGGCGTCGGTGCGCGCCACGATGATGCCCGGCACCCCCATGATGTCGAGCTGGAGGCGGGCCGCGTTGAGT
>CALILB010000104.1 GCA_938016625.1 uncultured bacterium
CGAGCGGCGGTGTTGGCGGCGGCGAAGACGGCCGCGGAAGGAGGCGATCACCAGTGGGCTGCCGAGCTGACGACCCACCTGATCAGGATCGACAACAATGACCGGGAGGCGAAGCTCCTGAAGGCCGAAGCTCTTCGGCAAATCGGCTTCACGCATTCGAACATCAACTGGCGCAACTGGTACCTCACCTCTGCCCAGGAGTTGGAAGGTATCATCGACTTCAGCAATGCGACCGACCTCGCGGCGCCCGATTTGCTGCGGGCGTTTCCCACCTCAGAACTGATCAACGGGTTGCGTTTCCGGCTGAAGGCCGAGGATGCACTGGATGTCCACATGACCTTCGGTTTCAATCAGCCGGATGTCAACGAAGGCTTCGGGCTGGAGATCCGTCGTGGGGTTGCCGAGTTCCACGAGTCTCTTCCCGATCACGCTGATGTCATCCTCGAAATGGATCGGTCCGTGCTCGAGAGCATCCTCCTGGGAGAGGCGGAGGTGTACTACCAGGGGATCGATCCCCCGCATCCCGAGACGCCCCAGGCCGCTTTGATTGCAGCTTTCCAGTCTGGTAATGCGCGCCTGTCGCGGGGCACGCTCGAGGAGTTCAAGCGGTTCTTCAGCTACTTCGAGCCGCCGAGCACCGAACCGATCCCGATGACGATCAACTGAGGACTGGACTCATGGCGATACGACGTTGGTTGACGATAGGGGGAGTGCTGTTGTTGATTCTCGCTTCGCGGGCGAGCGGAGAGACGGAATCCAAGGAATTCACCTACCAGGAGGACATCGACTACGACAGCGACGGGGACGTGGATGAGGGCGACCTCGCCCGGGCTGCCCAGAACCCAGTGGGCGATCTCATTAGCTTGCCCTTTCAAAACAACATGAACTTCGACGTCGGGCCTGCTGAGCGGACGCAAAACGTGCTCAACATCCAACCCGTGTGGCCAATCGGCCTGAGCAAGAACTGGAACTTCATCACCCGGACCATCCTGCCGGTGATCAGCCAGCCCGCTCCGGGATCCGATCGCACCAACGGACTGGGTGATCTGAACTTCACCGGCTTCTTCTCACCGAAGAAGCCGGGCAAGATCATCTGGGGCGCTGGGCCGGCGATCGTCATTCCCACCGCTACGGACGAGGTTCTGGGAGCCGAGAAGTGGAGCCTCGGGCCGTCGTTCGTGGCCCTAACGATGAAGGGACCATGGGTCATCGGTGCGCTGGCCAGCAACGTCTGGTCGGTAGCCGGCGATGATGAGCGCGCCGACGTCAACTTCTTCCTCGCGCAGTACTTCATCAACTACAACTACCCCAGCGGTTGGTACCTGACAAGCGCACCCATCGTCACCGCCAACTGGGAGGCCAGCAGTGGCAACCAATGGACGGTTCCCTTCGGCGGCGGCGTAGGTAAGGTGTTCGCCATCGGCCGCCAACCGCTGAACATCAACACGCAGTTCTTCTACAACGTAGACAAGCCGACCTTTGGGGCCGAGTGGCAGTGGCGCTTTCAAGTCCAGCTGCTGTTCCCGAAGTAGCTGCCACGGTCGCCGCTTGGCCGGGGAATCCAATGGAGCGGGCCGGTGTTAGCATCAGTCCACCTCGGCGAGAGTGGCGCCAGCAGGAAAGCCACAGCTCAGGAAAGCGCGCTATGGGAGTCACGAAATGAATCGGTCAGCTCTGCTGCTGGTGGTTGCGGTGGCCCTCTCCGGGTGTGCCAGCTCGCATGTGATCGATGCGGGGCCAGAGGCGCAGATCTCCTACGACGGCCTGGATCGCGTCGACAGCTCGAGAGTCGAGAATTTCTGGGCCAGGCCCGACATCGATTACGCCAGCTACACCAAGATCGTACTGGCAGATCCGGAGATTGAATTCCGCGATCCGGGGCGTGCTGACAGTTCCGGTGGTAGCACCAAGGAGTTTCCTCTGTCAGAGGCAGATAAGAAGAGCCTCGAGCTGACGATCAAGTACATCTTCCTGGAAGAGCTGGCCAACAACCAGTACTTCACCTTTGTCGAAGAGCACGGCCCCGACGTGCTGACGCTGGACGTCCGGCTGCTCGATTTCGTCGCCCTGGTCCCCAAGCGGGTCGAACCGGATGACCCCTCCGTTGTCTATTTCAGCTCGGTAGGTGAGATGACATTGGTTGTCGAGGCCCACGACTCGATCACGGGTGAGATCCTTGCGAGAGCTGTCGAGCGTCGTGCTGCAGGGATTGCGGCTGAAGGGATACACAGCAGTCGCCGCAACGGCTGGGCCGAAATCAATCCCTTAGCGCGCCACTGGGCTGGAATCATCCGCGAGCGCCTGGATCAGATCCACGAAGCGGACACGTTTTTCTAGATCGATCTCGAAGCGCTCTTGGCGAATAGGTACTCTTAGCCAGAGTCCGTGAGCACTTCGCTCACCGAGCGGTCGATCACCTGGCAAATGCTCTCGAGGTCGAGGTGATCCTCGCCTCGCCCGAGCGGCTCTTCGACCCAGCGAGCAACCGCCTCACCGGCGATCACGATGTAGCTGATCAGGATCGTGAGAGGAATGGTCCATGCGCCGTAGCTCTCGACCAAACCCCAGGGCAGCAGGATCAACACGGCGAGGATGCTCTGCCGAGTGAAGTAGCGCCAGGAGACCGACGGCAGGGTCGTTTTGATCCGCTCACAGGCGCCACAGACGTCGAGCAGCATGCGGGCCTCCGAGTCCAGGACCCAAAGTCGCTCGTCCGACAATCTTCCTTCAGTCTGCCAGCCATTGAAGACGCCATAGCGTCGTCTCGCAATGTAGCTCGGCAGATGCTTCGGTGTGGCGGTGTCGTCCTCGAAACCCGGCAGCCGCTTGAGGTCCGGCTCGTCGCGCAGGTGGTCTAGTCCGCCGCCTTGATCGTCTTGATTCGTTTGAGGTCTCGACCGTCTTCCCGCTGCGCGTGGTAAAGGTCCCACCTCTGCTGCAGGTTGAGCCAGAATCCAGCCGAATTGCCGAAGAACTTGCTCAGCCGCAGGGCCGTGCTCGGCGTCACCCCGCGTCGCCCGTTGACGAGCTCGTTCACGCGCTGATACGGCACGCGAATACCCAGCGCCAGCTCTCTCTGCGTCAGACTCATCGGCTCGAGGAACTCCTTCAGCAACATCTCACCGGGATGCGTCGGCTCTCGATGTGTCGGAATTCGAACCATTGTTGTCTCCAGTCTCCTGAGCCCTAGTGATAATCGACAATCTCGACGTTGCGTGGCCCCGAGGCGGCCCACTCAAAGCAGACTC
>CALILB010000105.1 GCA_938016625.1 uncultured bacterium
CACGGCCAGCCGATCGATCTCTATCGGGCGATCCAGCGGCTCCTGGAGGATCAGGGCGAGCCCGCCGATGGTTGAGGTTTCACCCGCGCGGCGATCCCTCGGTACCCGCGCGCTCTGTGGCCTGACGCTGCTGGCCGTCGCCTGTTCGCTGGCCGCGACCGCCGCCGAGCTGACCCCAGCGCAGGAACGCGGCAGGGAGATCTACTTCAGCGGCGCCAGTCCTTCGGGTGACCCCATCAACGCCTACTTTGGGGAGGACGGTCTGGAGCTTCCCGGCGAGGCCGCCACCTGTGGCAGCTGCCACGGGCACGACGGCAAGGGGAGGCCCGAGAGCGGCATCCTTCCCAGCAACGTCACCTGGAATTACCTGACCCGCTCCTACGGTCACCTCCACCCGGGTGGCCTCGAGCATTCCCGCTTCGACGAGGAGAACCTCAAGGTCTACATGAGGACCGGGGTCTATCCGGGTGGTGAGAGAGGCGATCCGTCGATGCCGGTCTACGAAATCTCCGACCGGGATCTCGACGACCTTTTCGCCTATATGAAGCTCGTGGGCGAGATCCTGGATCCGGGCCTCGGAAGGACGACGGTCCGGGTCGGGACTCTTCTTCCTGCAGGAGGCCCCCTGGGGGAGATCGGCGACGTGATCCGGGACGTCCTCGAGGCCTACTTCGACGAGGTGAACAAGACCGGGGGCGTCTACGGGCGCCGGCTCGAGCTCGCGGTGCACCGGGTTCCGGCCGCGGAGGAGGCGCGGCCGGAGGCCGTGGCGGAGTGGCTCGCCGAAGAGCAGCCCTTCGCCCTGGTGAGCCCGTTCACGCCGCGCATGGATCTGGCGGTCCACGGCACGGTCTCGAGCCAGGGCATTCCCTTGGTCGGTCCCTTCACCCTCTACTCGATCCAGAGCTTCGCCCTGAATCGCAACGTCTTCTATCTCTACCCCGGCCTGGGCGAGCAGGTCGAGGCCCTCCTCCGGTACGCCGACCGCGAGCTGGAGCTGGCGAGCCCGCGTCTCGCGGTGCTTCAGCCGAGCGAAAGCTCCCTCGCCGACGTCGTCGCCCTGGTGGAGGCGAGGGGTCGCGAACGAGATTGGCCGGCTGTCCGCAGGGAGGTCTTTGCCGCCGGTGCCTTCGACGCCGCCCTTTCGGTCGAGACCCTGCGGGAAGCCGCCGTCGACGCGGTGGTCTTTCTGGGGGTGGAGAGCGAGCTGGGGTCGTTCCTGGAAGCGGCGGCAACGAGAGGCTGGTTTCCCTACGTCCTGGCGCCCGGGGCGCTCGCGGGGGGACTGCTCGCCGAGGTGTCGTCGGGCTTCGAGGAGCGTCTCTACCTCGCCTATCCGACGCTGCCGCAGGATCGCAAGCCGTGGGCCCTGAGAGATGTCTCGCGGCTCCTCGAGGGCAACGAGCTGGCACGGTCCCACGTCCAGGCCGTTCTTTCCGCCTATTCGTCTGCGGCGGTGCTGGTGGAGGCGCTGCGGCGGGCGGGAAAGGATCTGGGGCGGCGAGAGCTGACCACCGAGCTCGAGGGCTTCTACCAGTTCGACACCGGACTCACCCCGCCCATCACCTTCACCGCCAACCGGCGCGTCGGGGCGCAGGGGGCCTACGTTCTGGGCCCGGCGTCGGTGGCGGCAGGACGACTTCCCGAGTCGGTCGACTGGGTCGAGATCGACTGAGGAGGTCACGCCACAGCAGTGGTCCCTCGGCCTGTCCGAACAGGAGCGCGGAGAGGCTTGGACCGTTGGGCCACCGACCTGAGCAGCCTCAGCCCTTCTGAAGCGAAAGATCAACGCTCAAACCGGATCCGTTCTCCGGGGAGGAGTGTCACTGGCTCGAGGCAGCTCGTTCGTGCAGGTAGAGGAGCGCTGGCCCGAGCAGCAAACAAAATTGTCCGGGAACTCACAAAATTCTGTCTCATATTCCACGATGGTCGTGCGTCGCGAGCTCCGGAGTGATACAAGACCTCGTATTGGCCTCGGTCCCCCTTCATTGCGGGTCGCTCCCGGCTCGGCCGCTAGACCTGAAAGCAGCGCCAATTCCGCACCTGGCCTAGTCCTCTAGAACGGTGGCACTGCACCGATCTTCAGGCGACCCTCTGATGGGTGAAGGGGACTGTCCTGCAATTCCCAAAATGAACGGTGCCAGGTAGCCGGAAGCCCAACTCTCCGTTCATGATGCCCGTGGTCTTCATCCCCTCGATGACCTTCACGTCGGCCGGCACCACATCGCGAACGGTCTTGGCCGCAGAGTCGCAGCCAAGGACGATCACGGCGTCGTAGTTCTTCGCCTGCTTCTGCAGCTTCTTGCGGCGGCGTGAAGTCCACATGCACATGAACCACTGGTGGTAGAGGTTGCTCCTGAACACCTTGGTGCTGAGGCCCTTCTCGCTGAGTCGGGATTGCAGCGCCTCGAGGTACTCCTCGAAAGGAGCCGACTTCACGGGACTCCTGAAGAAACGCATGAATGGCCTGTTCTCTCGCACGGCCACGGTCACCGCAGGGCACAGATTGCAGGGGACGATCAGGGCAGTACGCAATCCTGCTGCTT
>CALILB010000106.1 GCA_938016625.1 uncultured bacterium
TGCTCCTCTTCGACCGCGGTCATGACCGAGCCCTGCCGGCCGGACGACTGCAGAAAGCCGATGCTCATGGTGGTGAAAATGAAGGCTACGAACCCTATAACCGTCATTTTGTGGAGAAAGGTCGCTGCCCCGCGGGCACCAAAGGCGGCCTGGGTGCTCCCCCCGCCAAATACCGAGAGATCGGCGCCCTTGCCCTGTTGGAGCAGGACCACCAGGATGAGAAAAAGACAGGTAATCACATGAATCGTGTAGACCAGATAAATCACTCGCGTATACCTCCAGACATCAGGCGGCTTCGCCGCAGCACCCGATAATAGTCGAGAATTTCTCTGGGTCAAGGCTTGCGCCCCCGACCAGGAAGCCGTCGACGTCGGGTAGAGCGATGAGATCGGCCACATTTTGCGGGTTGGCCGAGCCGCCATAGAGGATCCGTTTGGCTCCCGCCGCGGCCTCACCAATGAGATCGGCAAGGGTCTCGCGGAGAAAACGATGGGCCTCCTGGGCGATCTCCGGGGTGGCGGTCTCACCGGTGCCGATGGCCCAGACCGGCTCGTAGGCCAGGGCAAAGGGATCGGGCCGGCCGGCGAGGGCGGCGTTGAGCTGGCGTTCCAAAACCGCAAAAGTGTCACCCTCCTGGCGCTCGGTCAGGGTCTCGCCCAGACAAATGAGAGGGGTCAGGCCGTTGCGGTTGGCTGCCACCGCCTTCTTCCCGACCAGTTCGTCGCTTTCGCCGTGGTCACGCCGTCTCTCGCTGTGACCACACAGCGCCCATGTGCAGCCGGCATCGGCGAGCTGTGGGCCGGAGACGTCTCCGGTGTAGGCACCCGAGTCCTCGGCATGGATATCCTGGCCACCCCAGGCCAGGGGGCTGCCGGCGAGGGTCTCGGCCACCGTCGGCAGCAGCGGGGCCGAGGGAAAGAGAACGACCTCGGCCAGCGGTTGGTCCAGCTCGGCGAGAAGGCCCCGGCAGAGCTCTCGGGCCTCGGCGCCGACCAGGTGCATCTTCCAGTTGCCGCCCACGAGGGGTCTGCGGCCGATCGGAGTCATGATGAGCTCTCCAGGACGGCCACACCCGGGAGCGTCTTGCCGGCGAGAAACTCCAGCGATGCCCCGCCACCGGTCGAGACGTGATCGATCTTTTCGATCACCCCGGCTCTGTGTGCTGCCGCCACCGTCTCGCCGCCACCGATGACTTTGAATCCGGGGCTGGCGGCGATGGCCTCGGCCACGGCGACCGTTCCGGCGTCGAAGGGTGGTCTCTCGAAGACCCCCATCGGCCCGTTCCAGAAGACGGTCTGGGCACTCGCCAGCACCTCGGCGGCCGCCTGACGTGAGCGCTCTCCGATATCCACGGCCTTGGTGCCGGCCGGTACCGCTTGTGCCTCCACCACCTCGACCCGCATCGGCATCGCCAGGTCGTTGGTCACCACCAGGTCCTGTGGTAGCACCACCGGGATGTCGGAGTCGGCGGCCGTCTGCGCGATCTCGCGAGCCATCTCCATGCGCTCGCTTTCGACCAGGGAGTCGGCCAGATCGTAGCCCTGGGCGGCGAGAAAGGTGTTGGCCATACCGCCACCGAGGATGAGGACGTCGAGCTTTGGCAGCAGGTTACGCAGCGTGTCCACCTTGCCCTCGATCTTGGCGCCGCCGACGACGGCGGCAAAGGGCCTCTCGGGCTCGCCCAGAAGCCGACTGAGAGCGGTAACTTCGTTGACCAGGAGCCGGCCGGCTGCCTTGCGCTCCAGCCGCTCGGGCACACCCACCACCGAAGCGTGCGCGCGGTGGGCGGTTCCAAAGGCGTCGTCCACATAGGCGTCGGCGAGCTCGGCCAGCCCGGCGGCAAACTCCGGATCGTTTTTGGTCTCACCGGCATGAAAGCGCAGGTTCTCCAGCAGGCAGACCCGACCGGGCTCGAGGGTATCGGCGGCGGCCACGGCCGCCGGTCCGACACAGTCCCCTGCAAAGGTCACCTCCTCATCCAGCAGATCGGCGAGAGTGTCGGCCACCGGTCGCAGACTGAAGTCCGGGTTTGCCTGTCCCTTGGGCCGGCCAAGATGTGAGGCCAGCAGCAGCCGAGCACCGGCGCCGGTGAGCTCGCGGATCGTCGGCAGGGCCGCCGCGACCCGGGTCGGGTCCAACACCTTGCCGTCTTTGAGTGGCACATTGAAGTCGACCCGCACAAAAGTAGTGACACCGCCCAGGTTTTCGAGGTCGAGGTCGTCGAGGGTTTGGATGGTGCTCATGAGTCGTCCTCCTGTCAGCTGTTGACGGTGTGAGTCTCAGAGAGAACGGCCGGCTAGCTCCAGCAGATCGGCCAGCCGGTTTGCGTGTCCCCACTCGTTGTCGTACCAGGCAACGACCCGAAAGAGCCGGTTGTCGACCGACTGCGTAAGGGGCAGATCGACGATCGCCGAGTGGGGGTCGCCAAGAAAGTCGGAAGAGACCAGCTCGTCTTCGGTGACCGCCAGGATCCCTTCGAGATCCCCCGTCGCAGCCTGCCGAAAGGCGTCGTTGACCTCGGAGTCTGTGGGCTGACGGTCGAGCTCGACCACCAGATCGATGAGCGACACCAGGGGAGTGGGCACACGCACGGCAAAGCCCTCGAGCTTGCCGGTCAGCTCAGGCAGCACTCGACAGACCGCCTCGATAGCGCTGGTGGTGGTGGGGATCATGTTGATGGCCGCGGACCGGGCTCGGCGGGGATCGCGGTGGGGATAGCTCAGCAGACGCTGGTCGTTGTTGTAGCTGTGAACCGTATTGAGCAGCGCCCGATTGATGGTGAAAGCGCGGTCGAGCACCCGGGCCACCGGGGCCAGACAGTTGGTGGTGCAGGAGGCGGCGCTCAACAGATGGTGGCTCGAGGGATCGTACTGGTCGTCATTGACGCCCTGGCAAACGGTCAGGTCCATCCCCGTGGCATTGCCCGACACCAACACCTTCTTCACCGATCCCCGGTGGTGGACCCGTGCCCGCTCGGGGGTGATACACCAGCCGGTCGAGTCTAGAACGATCCGCGGCTCGCTTGTCTCCCACCGGATCTTCTCGGCCGCAGGCTCTTGATGGGTGGCCACCCGGCGCCCATCGATCCACAAGTCGCCCTCCCTGGCAGCGACGTCGACCGCAAAGCGACCGTGGAGGGAGTCTCGCTCCAGCAGCAGAGCCAGCTGATCTGCTGTTCCGAGGTCGTTGACCGCCACCAGCTCGAGATCGGGTCGCTCGGCGGCCACCCTTACCAGGGCGCGGCCGATGCGGCCGAGGCCGTTGATGGCGAAGCGAATCGACATGAGCAAAACTTATCAGAATCAAAGGCCCTGAATCGGCTGCTAAGCTCGGTGCGAGATGCCGGCAAATCCTCTTGTCTTGGGTGTCGAGACCTCGTGTGACGACACCGCCTGCGCCGTCGTCGATGGTGACGGGCGGGTGATCTCTTCAGTGGTCTCGAGTCAGTTGAGCGTCCACCGTCCCTTTGGCGGTGTGGTGCCGGAGATGGCCTCGCGTGAGCATCTCAGAAACTGGCCGGCGGTCAGCCGCGAGGCACTGGAGACGGCCGGAATCGGTCTCGGCGAAGTGAATCTGATCGCGGCCACCAAGGGTCCGGGGCTCATCGGTGCCCTGCTGGTGGGTCTGTCCCTCGGCAAAGCCCTGGCCTACGGCTTGGCAAAGCCTTTTTGCGCCATTCATCATCTCGAAGGCCATCTTTACTCGCCCTTTCTGGGCGCTGCCGGCCAGCCGGCCGACCTCCCGCCGCCGGGCTTTCTGGGTCTGGTTGTCTCCGGGGGTCACACGACGCTGTTCGAAGTCGAGGCCGAGAAGACCCGCACCCTGGCCGAGACCCGCGATGACGCCATGGGAGAGGTCTTCGACAAGGTGGGCAAGCGTCTCGGTCTGCCCTACCCGCAGGGGCCGGTGGTCGACGAGCTGGCAGAGACGGGTGAGGCCTCGCGGTGTCCGCTCCCGATCGCCAGATGCAGCGACCAGAGTCTCGACTTCTCTTACTCGGGTCTCAAGAGTCAGACTCTGGTCGAGATCGAGCGGCTCGAGCGCCAGGGGGTGGAGACGGATCTCGGGGCAGCGTCGGCGGGAGAGATGCCTTCCCCGGTGCTCGATCTCCTGGCCGGCTTTCGGGCCGCCGCGGTGGCCCAGATCGTGGACCGTCTCGAGCGGCTTCATCGCCGGCACCCCATCGAGCTGCTGGCGGTCTCGGGTGGTGTCGCGGCCAACCGACTGCTCCGCCGGGAGCTGGTGGACTGGGCGGCTGGCCGGTCGGTGGATCTGAGGTTGGTGCCCCTGGTCTATGCGGGTGACAACGGGGCGATGATCGCCCACGCCGCCCTCATTCGTCACCGCCGTGGTCTGGTCGACGATCCCTTGGTCGCGGACGCGGCGAGCCGCATCCCAATCTAGACTGCTTTGTTCCGAGCCACCCGCCGGTGAGGTCGAGCCCTACTCCGGCCGGCGTAGGTTGCTGGCAAAGAAGGCCATGGTCTTCTCCCAGGCATCCTCGGCCGCTTTGGCGTTGTAGCGGGTCCCCGACGGATTGGCAAAGGCGTGATCGGCGCCCTCGTAGACATGGATGGAGGCCTCCTTGCCGAGCGAGTCGAGAGCCGACTCGAACTCGCGCACCGTCTCAACGGGGATTCCTTTGTCGAGGGCGCCAAAGATCCCCAGCACCGGTGAAGTCAGGGACTCGAGCGCGGCCGGGTCGGTCTCCAGACGACCGTAGTAGATGACCGTGGCGTCGATGCCATCACCCAGGGCCAGTGCGGTGCGCAGCGACCAGCCGCCGCCAAAACACCAGCCGACGACACCGATCCGCGGCACTTTCAGCTCCTGCCCGAGGAACTTCCAGGCCTGTCGTAGGTTCTCCTCGACCTGTTGGGGTCGATCGCGAGCCGCGCGGGCCAGACGCGCGGCACCGTCGCGGTCCTCGCCTACCTCACCCTCGTAGAGGTCGACGGCGAGCGCCACGTAGCCCTCGGCGGCAAAGCGCAAGGCCATCGCCCGCACGTTGTCGTTGAGACCCCACCATTCATGGATGACGATCAGCCCCGGAAGACCCTTGCTGTTTTTTGGTCGCGCCAGGAAGCCGGTGATCTTCTTTCCGTCGAGCTCGGCGTAGACAACATCCTCGGTGACTACTTCTACGGCCGGCTGGGTCTCGGCGGCGGGGCTAGCCACCGGCATGTCATCGCGGTGCTCGCGCTCCATCCGGGCAATGTAATCGTCGTCTGTCTGTGCGACCGCCAAGGTCGACAGAGCGAGAATGACAAGGAGAAGGCAGGGGGTCGCTTTCCGCATCTGGAACCTCCGGGTCTGTTGGATCGGTGCCGAAAGATAACACGACGGCCGGCACGGGGACCGGCCGCTTCGAATTGGCGTATCGTCTTCCCCTAAGCCCCTAAGCCCCTAAGCCCCTAAGCCCCTAAGCCCTCTGCTCTCGCAGCCTCCCAGCCGATCATCGCCTTCTTGCGTTCCGTTCCCCAACGGTAGTTGCCAAAGTCGGCTACCGAGCGGATGACCCGGTGACAGGGGATGAGGTAGGAGATGGGGTTGCTGCCGACGGCACTACCCACCGCACGAGCCGCCCCGGGCTTGCCGAGGTGACGGGCGATGTCGCCATAGCCGACCAGCTCACCCTGCGGGATCCGCAGCAACGCCTGCCAGACACTGAGTTGGAAGTTGGTCCCTTTGACCAACAGGGGGATT
>CALILB010000107.1 GCA_938016625.1 uncultured bacterium
AGGACCATCGGCCCACGGTCCACCAGATGGAGGGTCAGGCTGTCCTCTTCCATAGTGACCGGAATGGTGATGACCGACTGAAGTGAAAGATCCGGCCCTGGTGCGTCGTTCACTGACTCCTCCTCGCTGGTCAACGCTATCAGTTCCTTGCTTTCATTTCGTCCCACCGGCCCAGCCGCTGGCTGATTTTCAGCGGCCACTGAAACCCCGGCCGCCTCGGCGACAAGACTTCTGAGCTCCGACTCCGTCTCTGACCCGAGATCGGGATGAGAAAGACCCGCCACGGCCAGGCTTCGCGCCAGCTCGCCGTCGCAGGATACGGCTGAGCGCACAACCTTGAGGATCAGCATTGGGGGTAGCTCGGCCGCTCTGGGGACGATCCCACGGAGCAGCGTGCATGCCTCCTCCTCTTCCTCCCTATCCAAGAGAGCGAGACCCATCAACGCGCACAGCCGTGGAGGAACCGGTGCCTCGGCAACCCATCCCTTGAGCTCGTCCCAGTGCTGGAGAGCCAGTTCGTCCTCCCCATCGCGGAGCTCCTGCTGGATCAGGTTCATCATTCGTGGCGCAGCCTTTGCGGGTTGTTCGAGAGCCAGCGCAACATCCCATAGCGCCAGCGCGGCGTCGCGGTTGCCGCTGTTGCGGGCGAGCTCCTCCTCGAGAACCCTCCGGGCCTCCTTGTAGTTGCCCTGCTTGCTCGCCTCCGCCGCCTGATCCAGAACCGGATTCTCCTCCAGCCCAATCTTCGAGTGGATCTTGGGCGCCACCCACCGCTCTTCCAGATTCAGGGCCTTGACACCCAGGGCAAAGAGGGCGCCAAACATAAACCCGCCCACATGCGCCAGATAGGCGACACCACCGCTCTCACCCGGCATGACCTGACTGATGTAGTGCGACACATAGGCCCAGTAGAGCTCGTTGGCGATCCACAGCGGGAGCATGATCCACGCCGCGGCTTGAAAAGTGCCGGTGTAGATCCTCATAAAGAACCAGAGAAAGTAGAAGAAGCGAATCTTTACCTTCCAGAAACGGACCAGAAACGCCCCCACCACACCCGACACCGCGCCCGACGCCCCCACCATCGGTAGGGTGGAGTCGGGGTAGGCCGCGACAAAGAAGACCGCGGCAAAGATGCCCGCCGACAGAAAGAAGGCGGCGAAGAGTGGGCGGCCCCAAACGTCTTCGATGGGGCCGGCGCCGAGATAGAAGATGAAGAGGTTGCCCAGCAGATGGAGCCAGCCGATATGGAGAAACATGTGGCTGACGAGCTGATGCAGATGGAGGTCGGCCGGAGTCAGACCCCAGCGCCTCACCGGGTGGCTGTCGAGCGCCTCGATCAAGGCTTGCACCTTGGCATCGAGAATGGCCTGCTCCTCGGCCACCACCATGGGATCGGGCTCCTCGCCCCCCATGGCGTCGAACAGATCGACAAAGGTCGACAGGTCCGGGACCTCCTCGAGGATCTCCTCGGAGTCGAGCTCGAGGTAGGGGTGCTCCATGTAGTACTGGAAGGCGTCGCGAAAGAGCTCCGACCCGTCATTCGCCATGCCCGACAGAAGATGCACCCCCAGGCAGATGGCGATGATGGTCAGCGACACCACCGGCCAGCGCAGCAGCGTGTCCCGCTCATGTGAGATGGGCAGGATCATCCAATCAATGTGGCAGAGCCCTCAACTACAGGCTAGGGAAGAGATCACAACTCGATCCCAGCGGGATCAAAGGGGGCGCTCGTGGGCTACCATTAACCCCTAGCGCGTGGAGACGATCTTGTCGATTCTGGCCAGGTTCAGGCGGTTCCGAAAGCAGCTCACTTGGCGGCTTGCCTGGGACATGTTCATGGTCTACCTGGCGATCATCAATGTGTCGCTGATCCTCTTCGACCTCACCTATCTCTGGCTTCGACCCCAGTATTTCCGTCTGCTGCCGATCGTCACCGATGTCTACGACCCGGTGAAGGGGATCGAGCCGCACCCGCTGACCGAGCGCTACCTCGAGATCGCCGACGAGACCGACGCCCTGCTGCCTGCAGGAGTGTCACCCGTGGAGCTTGCGCCCCGGCTCTCCGAGCTGCGCGAACTGTCCGCACAGATCGTCACCGAGAACCCCTTCGAGCGCTCGGGGCAGACGCGCAGTGTCATCCGCCTCCAGGTGGGCGCCAAGGACTACCTCCAACGCGAGGGGACGTTGGCACCATCCGACCGTTCCTCCGGAGAAGAGGTATTGGAGTTGTTCTGGTCTCTCGAGCCGAGCCCCGGTCTGTTGCCCGCCCGGTCGAACTTCTTCCAGAGCGATCTCCGGCCCCTGCTGGCGGTCAACTACCACCGGGCCTACGACCTCGATGGCGAGCTGGTCGACAAGTTCTGGATGATCGACCTTCCCTTCCTCCTCATCTTTGCCTTCGAGTTCGGGGTGCGCTGGTATCTGTCGATACGCCGCTCCAACCTCAGCAATTGGTTCCTGTTCCCGATCCTCAACTGGTACGACCTGTTGGGCATCATTCCGGTAAAACAGATGCGGCTCTTCCGGCTCTTCCGGATCGGTTCGATCTACGTACGGCTCAAACGGAGTGATCACTCCTCCGTCGGCGACGACTTCGTCACCCGAACGGTCAAGTACTTCACCAACATCATCAGCGAAGAGATCTCCGACATGGTGGCGCTGCGCATCCTGACCGAGACCCAGAAAGAGCTCAGAGAGGGCACCCACCGGCGGATCATTCGGGCCGTGGCCGAGCCCCACCGCGACGCCCTGGCGGCCGAGCTCACCCAGCAGATCCAGGAGATCTTTACCGACCAGGAGATCCGGGATCAGGCCCGGGAGTTTCTGGACGCCAATCTCGAGCAGGCGGTGGAGAGCGCGGCGGCCCTGCGCCGGATACCACTGCCCGATGCCCTCCTGCGCGCGCTGGTGACGACCATCGGCCAGGCGCTCTTCGACTCCTTTGCCGACACCCTGGCGGCGACGCTCTCCTCGAGTGACGGCCAGGAGACGCTGGAGAGAATCGTCGGGGAGACCATCGACGGTGTCGTTGTCGGGCTGACCGAAGGGGAGCTCGAGGCGCTGGTGCAGGAGATCTCGATCGACATCATCGGTCACGTCAAGGAGTCGGTCGCGGTGCGCAAGTGGGCACTGCCCGACAAACCCAGCCGAGTGCTTTTTACAGAAGATCTCGGTGCAGACTGAGGCAGATTCAGATGAGTCGAAGCTCCAGTACTCGTAGGTGGCTGGCCTTGTCTGCGGCCATTGCTCTCGTCTGGGTGTCGCCAAGTG
>CALILB010000108.1 GCA_938016625.1 uncultured bacterium
CCGGCCCCGAGGTTGACCACAGCCTCGACCCGATCGGCGGCCTCGGCCACCTGGTCATCGATGTAACGTTTCCGGGCCATGATGCCGCCCCAGAGACCGGGCACCTTCTGCTCTGATTTCCTGATCACCCAGTCTTTGAACGGTCCGATCAGCCGGACCTCGACCCGGAAGCCGACGGGCAAAATCCGATGGGCGAGGTCATCGTTGAGGATGCGCTCGCCCTCGGGGTAGTACTGCTCGATGGCGACCAGGACCATCGCTCCCGGTCCTGTTTGTGCTGCTTTGCGCTTCATCAGGCCTCCTTCTCACCGGCCCCCGCCGGTCGCGGCACATGCGCGAGCAGCGCATCGAGATCGGGTGTCTCCATCCCGGCCTCGGATTTGAGCTCGGCGAACTCCTCCGCCATCTCGAGCAGCTCCGGGCCGACGCTTTTGAGGTGGAGCCCGATTCGCACTTCGGCGCTGCGGGAGCCAAAGAGCTTGCCGAAGACCATCGGCTCGAGCCACCGCGGGAGCCAGTAATAGAGGTTGAACACCGGCGGCTGCCGCCGGGGATAACCGACCTCGCGCAGGACGTCTCCAGCCTCCCGGCAGGCGCGGCAGTACTGACGGATCGCCCCCTTGTCGGAGGCCACCGCTTTCAAATTCCCGCCCTTCATGAAGCCCACCCCCGCGGTCGGAGCCATGAAGGCGAAGTGGTACTTGAGCCAGCCGTCCATGTCTCCTTCCACGCTGACTTTGATGTCGGCCGCCTCGAACAGCCGCTGGATCGCCAGGGTACGGGCCCGGGTCGCCCCATCGAGCTCACCGATGAAGATCTCCCCATGGGGGCCCTTTGGCTTCTCCCGATCCATGATCACGAGGTCGTCCCCCTCCCAGCCACCGCCCACACCCGGAAACCCGAGTAACACTCTCTCCTCCGGCAGATGCTCGAAGTAGCGGTTGAAGCCCGACAGGTCGTTGCCGACGAAAAGAATGTTCTCTAGATGCTCGCTCCGAGCCAAGACCGGGCAGACGGCCACCCGGCTCGCCTTCTGCATGGGGACGACCACCAGGTCGTAGCGATCCTTCGGGCCCAACCGCTCCACCAGCTCGACCCGTGCCACCTGCCGCTCTCCGGTGAGCCCATCGACGATCTCGACGCCGCGCTCCTCGAGCCGACGATAGGTCTCGCCCCTCGCCAGCAGCGTCACGTCGCCGCCCGTCTGCTCTAACCGCAGCGCCATCCACCTTCCGATCGGCCCAGCACCATAGATCAGGGTCTTCATCCCTCAACTCCTTTCCCAGCAGGAACGGCAGCAAAGATCGAGCCAGACAACCAACAACTTGCTACGCAATGGCCTGTCGCCCGCGACCTCCCGCCCCACTGAACGCCAGTCCGTCCTCGAATCGGACCAGGCCATGGAATTTGCTTCCCAGCCAAGGGTTCCCTCGACCCGCCGGTGAAGACTCGGGCACCGGCTTGGATCTTCCGCACCTCCCTTTGGCGCCCGGCGGCGACGCTCGAGCCTCTCTCTCGAGTCGAGAGGATCTCGTGCTCCGGGGAGACTTCTTCAAGACAGCGGTGCGCGCAGCTCTGGTCGCAGCAGGCGTCCCCAGGCTTCGTCGTAGGGATGAACCTCAGTGACTCGCTCGCCGTGACGGGAGAGGCGGCGACCTTCGTTGGCCCACTGGAAGAGGCCGCCCTCGAGGTTGAACACCTCCTCGAAACCGGCTTGGCGCACGGCATCGACGACGGCGGCGCTACGGTACCCCACCGAGCAGTAGGCGACGACGAGGGCGTCCGGTGAGAGTGCGAGGTGAGTGAAGTCGGTGGTCCCGGGTTCGACCCGCAGAGCGCTCTCGAGATGGCTCACCTCGAACTCTTCCTCGGTGCGGACATCCAACAGCAGGATCTTCCGCTCCTCGGCACCGTCCAGCTTTTGGGCCAGCTCCTTCGTGGAGATCCAGCGGACGTGCGGAAAATCCGCCGCGACCAAGGGGCGGAGGGCGACCGGACTCACCCTTCGCAGGGAGTGGAGAAACACCGCACCGGCGATCGCCAGTGCCACCGCGGCGAGCGCGATAAGCCACCTTGCCCTGACGCTGCCGGAGGATTCTCGGCTGCGGCGGGATGGTCTTGCGAGGCTCGGTGATCTCATCTTCGAGTCGAGGAACGCCGGTCACTGGCAGCCGTCTCGGCCGGGCGCTCGCCGGCTACGAGGTTATCCTGAAACGGGCCATGAAGCGGCGGTCGATGCGGTCTTTGAGCTCCATCACCCAACGACCCTCGAAAGACAGACCCCACTTGGTACCGACGGCCGTGCCGTCACCCAGGTTGAGCAGAGTCAGGAAGTCCCGCTGTGGGATGTAGGCTTGGAGGGGATGACCGGCGAGCAGGGCCCTGAGATTGTGACTGAGAATCGGCCCCTGACGCACGGCGTAGACTCCCGCCTTGGGAGTGTCGGGGTGCTCTCTCAGAGTGGCGCAGTCGCCGACCGCAAAGAGCTCCTCGTGGCCTTCGACCTGCAGCGTGGGCCGAGTGAGGGCGAAGCCGCGATCGTCGACCGGTAGGCCGGAGTCGCGAAAGAGCGGGTGGCTCGCCGCGCCGGTGACCCAGATGACGGCGTCTTGGGCGGTACTCGCTCCATCCGCAAAACGCACGACGTCCGGCTCGACGGCCACCACTCGTCGCCCGTTTCGAATCGTCACGGCCCGCCTTCGTGAATGCTCCTCGACGCGCTCGGCCAAGCTGGGAGGGTAGCCGGCCAGCAGGCGGGAACCGTCGTTGACCAGCAGCACATCGAGGGAAGTGCAGCCTTCTCGCCGCAGGCGATGTTCGACGCAGAAAGCCAGCTCGACTCCCCCGGCGCCCCCGCCGACCACCACCACGCGAAAGCCCCGCTGCCGGGCCGAATCGCGGGCCCTGTCGACGAGCCGGTCGATCTCCTCCACCAGCCCCGAGATCGGACGGCTCGGGATGGCGTGCTCTCGCGCTCCTGGGGTGCCGAGACCGGCGACCGTGGAGCCGATATTGACGGAGGCCAGATCGTAGGGAACCGCTTCTCGGCCCTCCACCATGATCCGATGACGGTTGGTGTCGATGGCGAGAGCGCTCGTCATTACCACTCTGGCCCTGGCGCGGCGCGCCAGAGCCTCGACGTCGATCGCCAGCTCTTCGGCGGCGTAGCGATCCGCCACGAAACCGGAGACCATCCCCGAGTAGATCGCCAACGGCGAGGGAATGACGACGGTCAGCTCTGCATCGTCGACAGGCCTGGTGCCGAAGCTCCTCAGCACCTGGACATGGGTGTGCCCGCCGCCTACCAAAGCGAGCCGCTTGCGGCCCCTATCCGGTTGCTTCACTCGCGGCCTCCGGAATGAGGCTACTTCATTTTTGTGAGTCGGGGTGGCTGGCGTTCTTCATCCCATCTGGATCGGCGAGGCCGGTTTAGTCGGAGCCCGGCAAGCGCCCCGGACCGGCAGCCGTAACCATCGGTGGCGGCCGGGAGCGTCTCAGGCTATCTGGTCGAGGCGCTCGAACGAGTCAGCGTTGTTCGTACTTCGCCAACAACGTCTCGAAACGTGGATCCTCCTCGAGCGGATCCCACCGCGGATCCATCCTCAGGAAGGGCGCTGAAAGGTACGACGGATTGGCGAGCAGATACTCGAGTCGCTCGAGTGCCGCTTCGGTGTCGCCCAGGATAGTGTAGATGTGCGCGAGGTCGATGACATAGGGCAGATAGTAGAAGCCGTCTTTCGAACGCGGCAACAGCTCACACGCCAGTTGGCCCTCATGGACGGCCTCCTCGTCGCGCCCCAGGTTGGCGTAGACGATCCCCAGCGCGCTGTGGACCCTCGGATCCTCCGGCGAGGTCTTGGCTTCCTGCTCGAGCAGGTCTCGTGCGGCCTCGTACGCCGCCTTCGCCCGGGAACTCTCGCCGAGGCGTTCGTAGACATAAGCGGCGAGCAGAGCATTGGGACGTAGCCACATCTTGGTGCGGATCCAACCCTCGTCCGTCGACTCGAGCCGGCCGAGAGCGGCCTCGTAACGGTCCTCGTACATCTCCT
>CALILB010000109.1 GCA_938016625.1 uncultured bacterium
CGCCGCATCCGAAGCCAGCTCCTCGGGAAGAAACTTGAGCGCTACGTGGCGGCCGAGCGACAGATCCTCGGCCTCGTAGACCACCCCCATCCCACCCCCACCGAGGCGGTCCAATATCTTGTAGTGTGAAACGGTCTCACCAATCATGGCTGATCCGACTCTCCTTCCGGGCCGCCTAGATTTCCACCCGCCGTCCAAACGGCGTGAGCGACCAAACTCCCTCTAGCGCGAGTTGGAGCTCGATTCTACACCGGCCCGGGCGGGGGAAGACTGGGCAACCTGAGCGACCGCCGTCCGGCTGCGCGCGGCGGTGACGGGGCGGTGGTCTGCCGACGGAGCGACTAGGCGCTGAGGCGCTGACTTTTCGCATCTCCACGACCCTCGCGCGTGCACTCCTGGAGCGGAGCGGCAGACCACCGGTCCGTTGCCGACGCGCCGGGCCACGGCAAGCGCCCAGGCAATAACTCGGCCAGCACGGAGGCCGGCCGCTTCATCGCCATAGCCACCAGAGTCCTCCCACCGTCGGGAACCTTTTTCGGTTTCGTGTCTCTCAATAGGTGAAGGCGGGCATATCAGCACCTGCTCGCCAACCTCAAACACTGAATACAAAGGAGATAGCGAAATGTCCGACTTGACTCTCCAGATCACCGACGACCAGTTCGACAGCACCGTCATCCAGTCCGATCTCCCAGTCCTCGTGGACTTCTGGGCCCCCTGGTGCGGTCCCTGCCGGATGGTGGCCCCCGTCCTCGACGAGCTGGCCACCGAGTACTCCGGCAAGGTCGTCATCGCCAAGGTCAACACCGACCAGGACCACGACAACGCCCTCAAGTACGGGGTTCGGGGAATTCCCACCATGTTGCTGTTCAAGAACGGTCAGGAGGTCGACCGGGTGGTCGGCGCTCTGCCCAAGGCCCAGCTCGAGCAGTGGATCCAATCGGCCATCACCAACTGAGGCAGAAGATGAGCAGACGATGGACACCGGTCCTGATTCTCGGGGCCCTGCTCGGAGCACCGCCTAGCGGTGGTGTCGAGCTGGCCCTGGATCAGGCCATGGCTCTGGCCCGCGGTCAGGCGCGCGAAGTCGCGGTCGCCGACGCCCGGGTCACCGCCAGCGAGAAACGACTCAAACAGGCCAAGGGTTACCGGTTTCCCAAGATCAGCCTCCACGAGATCTGGATGCGCACCGACTCTCCGGCCGAGGTCTTTGCCCTCGAGCTCAACCAGGGGAACTTCTCGTTCGACGACTTTGTCATGAGCGACCCCAACAACCCGGAGCCGCTCAATAACGCCCTCACCCGGTTCCAGCTCGTCCAGCCGATCTACACCGGGGGCCAGATCGAGCCCCGGATCGACCAGGCCGAGTTGGCCAACGAGGCGGCGACTGAGCGAGCCGGCTGGGCCTCCGACGGCGCCGCCCTGGCGGCCGCCGAGGCCTACATCATGCTGGCGCAGATTCGCGAGCGGGTGACGCTGCTGGAGAGGTCGATGGAGACCGTCGACCACCATGTCCAGCTCGCCAGGGCCTACACCGAGCAGGGGATGCTGGTGCGCTCCGAGCTGCTGCGGGCCCAAGTCGAGCGTGCGCGTATCCAGGATCTGTTGACCGAAGCTCAGGGCCAGGCCAAGGTAGCCGAGGCCAACCTCTCTTTCCGGTTGGCAACCGACACCACCACCCACTGGGAGCTTCAGGCCATCCCCGAGCCCCTGCCGCTCGAGGAGGAGCTCGAGGGGTGGCTCGCTACCGCGGAGTCCCGACGCGATCTCGAGGCCGCCCGTCGCTTGCTCGAGGCCGGTGAGCTGGAGGCCAAGGTCAAGCGCTCGGGTCTGATGCCCAAGGTGGGAGTGATGGCCCGCTACGACCTCAACGACGAGAACCTGTTTGGCTCGAGTGGCCAGTCGTCGGCGGTGATGGCGGTGGCATCTATCGATCTGTTCAGCGGCAACCGCCACCGCGCCGCCAGAGCGGCCGCCCAAGCCGATGCCGAGGCCGCCGCCTACGAGATCGACCTCTTTGCCCACGGCATCCGACTCGAAGTCCAGGAGGCCTACGAAAAGGCCATCACCGCCCGCAAGCGGCACCTGACCGCGATCTCGGCCCAGGAGGCCGCCCGCGAGGTCGAGAGGATCACCGAAGAGCGCTTTTCCAAGGGCGTGGTCAAGATGATCGATCTGGTGGACGCCACCACTTCTCGTCAGGAGGCCGAGACCCGTGAGCTGGTGGCCAGAGCCGAGGCCCACCTGGCCTCGTTGCGTCTCGCCGTCAGTTCCGGTCGGGCACCGGAAACCGCCCTTGGAAGCATGGAAGACACGCCATAGAGGACCGAATCATGAGAAATACACGACGATCCATCAAACGATTGCCGATCCTGTTGACCCTCCCCGTCCTGCTGTTGGCGGCCTGTGGAGGTCACCAGACAACCGAGACTCAGGTTACCGACACCAAAGTCGTAGCCTCGACCGCCAGCGTCGAGCGCCTCGAGGTACCCAGCGAGATCGAGATCTTTGGCACCGTCGAGGCCGAGCGCACCGCCGCCATCTCCAGCCGGGTGATGGCCATGGTGACTGCGGTCCGGGTGCAGACGGGCGACGAAGTCCGTCACGGCCAGCTGCTGCTGGAGATCGACCCGCAGGCGGCCGAGGGGCAGCTCTCCCAGGCACGGGGCGGTCTTGGTCAGGCCAAGGCGGCCCTGGCCCTGGCCGAGCGCAACTACGGGCGCTTCAAGGCCCTGGCCGAGGTCAACGCCGCCTCCGAGCTCGAGCTCGATATGGCCCGCATGCAGTACGAACAGGCCCAGGGAGCCGTCGAGCAGGCCGAAGGAGCTGTGTCCGCCGCCTCTTCGGTCGCGGGTGACTCCCAGGTGGTCGCCCCGTTTGGCGGCAGGGTTGTCCAGCGCATGGTCGAGATCGGCGATCTGGCAGCACCGGGGCGGCCTCTCCTGATGCTCGAATCGACAGCCGGACGCCGGCTCGCCCTGACGGTTCCCGAGACCCTCATGCTGGAGTCCGATCTCGCCCTCGGTGACGAGGTGCGTACACAAATCGATGCGCGCGCCGATCTTGGAGCCCTCACCAGCACGATTATCGAGATGACCCCGGGGGCCGATCCGGCCAGTCATTCCTTCCGCATCAAGGTCGCCCTGCCGGTCGAGGACATCCCCAGCGGCACCGCCGGCCGCGCCTGGATCGAAGGCAAGACACGAGCGCTGGTCGCCGTACCAACGACCGCCGTGCTACGCCAGGGTGGGATGAGCCTGGTGGTGATCAAGACCGACGATGGTCGGGCCAGCTCCCGTGTGGTGACGCTGGGTGAGCGCCTCGACGGCCAGGTGGAGATCCTCTCGGGTCTTGCCGGTGGCGAGGAGGTCCTCCTCGGTCTGACCAGTGTGCCGCCCGCCGGTGCGCTCGTGGAGGCGTCGTAATGCCCGAGAACGAAACCCACCGGCCCATAGAGGTCGACGAGGCCCGGCGAGAGGCGTTGCGGCTCAAACAGACCCGCCGTCCGTTGGGACCCTCCGGGCGGATCGCCAAGGCCTTTCTCGAGTCGAAGCTGACACCGCTGCTGGTGGTGGCCTCGCTGCTGCTCGGTGCCTTTGCGGTGCTGGTCACGCCGCGGGAAGAGGAGCCCCAGATCAAGGTGCCGATGATCGATGTCTTTGTGGGCTTTCCGGGAGCCACCGCCCAGGAGATCGAGCGCCGCGTCATCTCACCGCTGGAGAAGGCCATCTACGAGATCGAGAATGTGGATTACATCTAC
>CALILB010000110.1 GCA_938016625.1 uncultured bacterium
GGGCAGATCCGGATGAACCCCACCCTGGAGCAGGATTCCCGTACCGTTTAGCGCCAGCGTCTCCTCTATCTTGCGGCCGATCTCTTCGAAAGGAAGCAGGTACCCTTCCGCGTCGCCGGGCTCCCGGTAGAAGGCGCAAAAGCGGCACTTGTAGACACAGACGTTGGTGTAGTTGATGTTGCGATCGATGTTGTAAGTGGCGATCTCCGGATCGTTGTGCCGGTTTCGCACCTCGGAGGCGGCGATTCCCAACTCGAGCAGGTCGCCATCGAGCAACAAGGTATGGGCATCGCCGGCCGTAATTCGCCGGCCGGCAACCGCGTCTTCCAGGATTTCTCCCGGCCGACGCCCGGAGGGTGTGAGGTCCATCTTGGGCCTAACTTTATGGAATCAGGGTTGGGGGAGCAAGCTGCCGACAACTTCGACCGGATGGAGGGCCTCGATCAGCCCATGCGCGTGCGCGCGACGATGAAACTCTTCCAGCGCTTCGACTTCGGTAGCCCCCATCTCGAAGCTCAAGTGGTTGGTCAGGTACCTCCGCAGCTCTTCCGGCTCGATGTCGAGCTCGCGGGAGGAGTCCGCCACCAGCTCTTCGAGCTGTTCCAGCCCCAGACGCAGGCTCTCCTGGAAGTAGGTTGCCAGCCCATCGGTCTCCACCCCTTCGCGCACCGCCCAGACGGCAAAGACAAAGGGCAGATCGGTCAGCCGCCGCCACTCGGCGGCTAGATCCAGAACCCGATAGGCCGAGCGGTCGACACCGAGCGCCGGATCACCGATCAGCAGCGCGGCATCCGCGGTCTCCAGCATCTCGTCCAGAGCGGGTGCGGTCGACACCAGCTCCGGCGCCAAGCCGTAGCCGTCGGCCAGAAGAATCTCGACCAGGGCCGCCGAGGTCCGGCTGTTGCGATCGAGCGCGATTCGCCGAACCTCTGCCAACGGCTTTGCCAACACCAGAAGCACACTCCGCGCCTCGTGTGTGGCCGCGATGCACAGACCGGGTAGTACCCGCAGACCCGGAATTCGCTGCAGCTCGATCGACGGTAGGAGACCTATGTCGATCTCACCTGCAGCCAGCCGGACTGCCACCTCCGCTGGGGGGTAGAAGCCGGGCTCGAAGATGTCGCGATGAAATCCGTTGTGAAAGGACCAGGCCAGGGGCCTGCTGTTCAGGTAGTCGACGACTCCGATGCGCAGGGGCACGGGCTAGCCCGACCTACTTCGACATCGCGTTGAGGAACTCCTGGTTCTCCTTCGTCTTGGACAGCTTGTCCAAGAGAAGCTCCATGCTCTCGACCGTGGAGAGCGGGTTGAGCACTTTTCTCAACACCCAGACCCGCCGTAGCTCGTTGTCCGGCATGAGCAGCTCTTCTTTCCGAGTCCCCGACTTGTTGATGTCGATGGCCGGGAAGACCCGCTTGTCCATGAGCTTGCGATCGAGATGGATCTCGGAATTGCCGGTGCCCTTGAACTCCTCGAAGATCACGTCGTCCATGCGGCTGCCGGTGTCCACCAGCGCGGTGGCGATGATGGTCAGCGAGCCGCCCTCTTCGACGTTCCGCGCCGCGCCAAAGAACCGCTTGGGACGGTGCAGGGCGTTGGCATCGAGACCGCCGGAGAGCACCTTGCCGGAGGGTGGCTGCACGGTGTTGTAGGCCCGCGCCAGTCGTGTGATCGAGTCCAGAAGAATGACCACGTCCTTTTTGTGCTCGACCAGCCGCTTGGCCTTCTCGATAACCATGTCGGCCACCTGGACGTGTCGTGTCGCCGGCTCGTCGAAGGTCGAGGAGACCACCTCGCCCTGGACCGAGCGCTGCATGTCGGTCACCTCCTCCGGCCGCTCGTCGATGAGCAACACGATGAGAATGACCTCCGGATGGTTCTTGGCCACGGAGTGGGCCATCGCCTGGAGCAGCATGGTCTTACCCGTGCGTGGCGCCGCGACGATGAGCGCACGTTGCCCCTTACCCATGGGGGTGATGAGATCGAGAACGCGCGATGACATCTCGCTGGGGTTCTCGAGCTTGAGCCGCTCCATCGGGTATAGCGGCGTCAGGTTGTCGAAAAAGATTTTGTTGCGGGAGACCTCTGGATGCTCGAAGTTCACCGCCTCGACCTTGATCAGCGCGAAGTAGCGCTCCCCCTCCTTCGGCTGCCGCACCTGACCCGAAACCGTGTCGCCCGTGCGCAGATCGAATCGCCGGATCTGGCTCGGTGAGACGTAGATGTCGTCGGGTCCCGGCAGATAGTTGTACTCCGGCGCTCTCAAGAATCCGAACCCATCCGGCAGGCACTCGAGAACGCCTTCAGCGAAGATGAGACCGCTCTTCTCGGTCTGCGCCTGCAGAACCTTGAAGATGAGCTCCTGCTTGCGCAGAGAAGTAGCGCCCTCCACCTCGAGGTCCTTGGCGACCTGGGTCAGCTGGGCACTGCTCATCTCTTTGAGCGTGCGGATGTCGAGCATGTCCTTGCCCTTTTTTCGCTCCCGACCGTCTCCGTGTCTGCCCGGGCCGCGATTCCGCCCTCCTCCCGGCTTGCCACCGGAGTGATTCTTGGCCGTGTGGTTCTTCGCCGTGTGATTCTTGGCTGTCGTGTCAGCCACGTGGTTTTCGGTTGTTTTGTCGTTAGCCATCTGTTTCCTCGTTTTCGTTCGCCTCTCTTGCGTCTCCGCGAAGAAAGGTCGTTATCTCTCGCCAGAGCTCGTTGGCTCCCTCTCCCGTGCGAGCGGAGAAGGGAATCGGTCTGACAGAGCCCTGGGATAGAGTCTGTGCAATCTCCCCGAGTTGTGATTTGCGCTTGCCGCGCGCCAATTTATCGATCTTGGTCGCCACCACTGTGGGTTCTCCACCCAGGTCGCAGAAATACTCGAACGCCTGGATGTCGAGAGGGGTGGCGCCTACCTTTCCGTCCACCAACTGAACGATCATGCTCCCCGGCAGAGTCCGTTGCAGGTACTGGTCCATCAGCTTTGCCCAGTCACGCCTTTCGGCCTTCCCGACTTTTGCGTATCCATAACCTGGTAGATCGACAAAATAGAAACTCGAGTTGATCAAGAAGTAGTTGATGGCTCTTGTCTTACCTGGAACCGAGCTGATGCGAGCCAACGACTTTCGGCTCAACATCCGGTTTAGCAAACTCGACTTACCGACATTCGAGCGACCAGCAAACGCAACCTCCGGCAGGCCATCCTCTAAGAAGTCCTTCTTGCTGAGCGCCGAGCGGATGAATCGAGCTGTGTCGATCTTCAAGCACCCCTCCACCCCTCACAACTAGCGTCCCATCTCCTGGGGACGCCTCGCGATTGTCTAGGAGTTCGAGTTCCTGCTCGTAGGGCGGTCTTCTATTTCCAACTGCCCTATCGAGCTATC
This sequence comes from uncultured bacterium, assembly GCA_938016625.1. Lineage (GTDB taxonomy): Bacteria > Acidobacteriota > Thermoanaerobaculia > Multivoradales > JAHEKO01 > M0029. Next base: position 3,366 of record CALILB010000110.1, read on the forward strand.
CGCGAGACAAAAAAACCAACCGCCCGACTGTCGATTTTCAGTGAGCTATCGAGTCGGACTCGACGGGCGGTTCCGGAGTAGTCTTTTGCAGCTCCGCCTCGACCTGTGGTCCCGGGGCGGGCTCGTGCTCTAGGGCGAGGCTCAAAACCTCGTCCATCGATTCGACCAGATGGAACTGGAGCTCTTCTCGAACCTCGCTCGGAATCTCCTCCAGATCCTTGTCGTTCTGCTTCGGGAGAATCACCTCGGTAATGTCGGCCCGGTAGGCTGCCAGCAGCTTGTGCTTGATACCGCCCACGGGCAGGACCTTACCCCGAAGAGTGATCTCCCCTGTCATCGCCACATCCTTGCGCACCGGCACATCGGTCACTGCCGAGACCAGCGCCGTAGCCATCGTGATTCCCGCCGATGGACCGTCTTTGGGAATCGCCCCTTCGGGCACGTGGATGTGCAGATCCTTGTCCTCGCTGAAGTCGGGGGCCACACCGAAGGCATCGGCCCGGCTGCGGAGATAGGAGAGTGCGGCTTTGGCCGACTCCTGCATCACCTCACCAAGCTTGCCGGTAAGGATAAGCTTTCCTTTACCCCGCATCAAGCCCACTTCGGTCTCCAACAGCTCACCACCGGCTTCGGTCCAGGCGAGACCGGTTGCCACCCCGACTTCGGATTCCTCGCCCTTCCTTCTCGGCAGATAACGGACCTTGCCAAGATACTCCACCACCGAGTCCTGGTCGATTTCAACCGTGATCGACTTCTTGCCCTCTTGGACGATCTTGCGGGCAACCTTGCGGCAGATCTTGCCGATCTCCCGCTCGAGGTTTCTGACTCCGGCCTCTCGGGTATAGCCCTCGGCCACCGACCTGACGGCCTCTTCCTCGAACTTCACCTGCTTGGGCTTGAGTCCGTGGGCCTTCAGCTGTTTGGGAATCAGAAAGCTCTTGGCGATCTCCATCTTCTCGGGAAGTGTGTAGCCGGTGAGCTGGATGATCTCCATTCGATCCTGGAGGGCCGGCGGGATGGTGTGACTCACATTGGCCGTGGCGATGAACATCACCTGGGTCAGGTTGTACTCCACGTCCAGATAGTGGTCCTGGAAAGCGTGATTCTGCTCGGGGTCGAGCACCTCCAGAAGTGCGGCCGACGGATCACCCCGGAAATCCATCGACATCTTCTCGATCTCGTCGAGCAGGAAGACCGGGTTGACGGTGCCGGCCTTCTTCATCATCTGGATGATCTGCCCCGGAAAGGCGCCGATGTAGGTTCGGCGATGCCCGCGAACCTCGGCCTCGTCCCTGACACCGCCCAATGACAGGCGAACGAATTTACGGCCGGTGGCGCGGGCGATCGACTTGGCGAGAGAGGACTTGCCGACTCCCGGCGGCCCCACAAAGCAGATGATGGAGCTGCGCGCCTGGGCCGTGAGTTGTCGCACCGCCAGGAACTCCAGGATTCGCTCCTTGATCTTCTCCAGACCGTAATGGTCCTCGTCGAGGATCGTCTGGGCTCGCTCCAGATCCTTGATCTCACGGCTCTTCTTCTTCCACGGTACGGTTACCAACCAGTCGATGTAGTTGCGAGAGACCGTGGCCTCGGCCGACACCGGCGGCATGGCCTCGAGCCTTTTCAACTCCTGCTCCGCCTTCTCCCGCGCCGGCTTGGGCATTCCCACTTTCTCGATCTGTTCCTTCAGCTCGGCGATCTCGTCGCCGCGGTCGTCCTTGCGCCCAAGCTCCTGATGGATCGCCTTGATCTTCTCGTTGAGGTAGTACTCCTTCTGCGCCTTTTCCATCTGCTTCTTGACGTTCACATTGATCCGCTTGTCGATGTTGACCTTCTCAACCTCGACATCGAGCAGATCGTGAAGTCTTTGCAGACGCTCGAAGGGGTTCAGGATCTCCAATAGAGCCTGCTTCTCGGAAGTCGACACCATCAGATGAGCCGCCAGCTGATCAGTGAACTGGTCGGTGTCGTCCATCTGGATGGTGGAGACCAGACCTTCGAAAGCCAGGTGGTGCGACATCTTGGCGTAGGTCTCGAACACACCCAGAACCTTGTTGATATAGACCTCGACGTTCTCGTCTACCGGGAACTCGATATGGTAGGTCTCGACGTCGGCTTGGACGGCCCCTTCGGTCTCTTCCAGGCCGATCAGCCGAGCCCTCTCCACTCCCTCGACCATCACCTTGACGTTGCCGTTCGGCAGCTTCAGGCTCTGGACGATGCGCGCCACCACACCGATTTTGTGCATGTCCTCCTGCACCGGCTCGTCGATTTTGGGATCTTTCTGCGCCACCAGGAAGATGAGCTTCTCAGAGACCCCGAGGCTCTGCTCCAACGCCTGGACCGACTGCTCCCGGCCGACGATAAATGGCGCCATCATGTGTGGAAACACGACCATGTCGCGCAGAGGTACCAGGGGTAGCCGCTGCTGTGAAGTCTTGATGAAGCTAGAGCCCATGCTCACAATTCCTGCCGTTTCCTTGCTGCCGTGTAAGGGTTACCGACCGACGGTCGGACCCCTTTCAGTTGGGGCCTAGACGGCCTTCTTGAGAGGCCGCGGCTGACTCCGATTCAGCACGACGTCCTCGGTGATGACACACTCCTTTATATCCTGCTGTGAAGGAATGTTATACATCAGGTCGAGCATCAGCTCTTCCAGAATGATTCTCAATCCGCGGGCACCGACGTTGCGCTTCATCGATTCCGCGGCGACACGCTGCAGCGCGTCGTCGGTGAATTGCAGCTCCACATCCTCGAGCTCGAACATGGTCTGGTACTGACGCACCAGGCTGTTCTTCGGCTCTTTGAGGATCCGCACGAGGGCGTTCTCGTCCAGATCACCCAAGGTCGCGATCACCGGCAGACGCCCGACAAACTCGGGAATCAGACCGTACTTGATGAGGTCTTCTGGAGTCACGTGCTCCAGAATCTCACCGGCCCGTTTCTCCTTGGTGCTCTTGATCTCCGCACCAAACCCGAGAGTCTTCTCGTTGAGACGGCTCTCGATGTTCTCCTCCAGCCCGACAAAAGCGCCGCCGCAGATAAACAGGATGTTGGTGGTGTCGATCTGCAGAAACTCCTGGTGGGGGTGCTTGCGGCCGCCTTGCGGCGGTACGTTGCACAGCGTCCCCTCGAGGATCTTGAGCAGCGCCTGCTGAACACCTTCACCGGATACGTCCCGGGTGATCGAGGGGTTGTCACTCTTGCGTGCGATCTTGTCGACCTCGTCGATGTAGACGATGCCGCGCTGGGTCTTCTCTTTGTCGTTGCCCGAGGCCTGATAGAGCTTGAGGATGATGTTCTCCACATCCTCGCCGACATAGCCGGCCTCGGTCAGGGTGGTGGCATCGGCGATCGTAAACGGAACCGAAAGCAGCTTTGCCATGGTCTGTGCCAGCAAAGTCTTCCCCGTTCCGGTGGGACCGATGAGAAGAATATTGGACTTCTGCAGCTCCACTTCGCTGCGAGCCTTCTCCACGAAGTCGATCCGCTTGTAGTGGTTGTAGACCGCCACTGAGAGTTTCTTTTTGGCCATGTCCTGGTCGATGACGTACTCGTCCAGGAACTCGTTGATCTCTACCGGTTTGGGAAGCGCCGTCTCCTGCTGCTGCTCCAACATCCGGTCCTCGGCAATGATGTCGAGGCAGATGTCGACACATTCATCGCAGATGAAAACCGTCGGTCCGGCGATGAGCTTCTTGACCTCTCGCTGGCTTTTGTTGCAGAACGAGCACCTCAGTGCTTCGTCGCCGCCGTCCTTCTTTGGCATCGCTCCTCAGATCCTTCTAGCTACTCGTTAGTCACAACAGCTCGATCGCAGGTGCGTATTCCGACGCCTCGTGCTCTAACGCTTCCTTAGTCCGAATAGTATCAAATACCCTTTGGGCCCTACTGTGGCCTGGCTAACTCTCCCGCCGCCCCATGACCTGATCGGCAAGTCCGTAGTCCACTGACTCGTCCGCGGTGAGGATCTTATCGCGCTCGGTATCGTTGTGGATCTCCTCTTTGCTTTTGCCGGTGTGGAGCACGAATATCTCCTCGATTCTGTTACGCATACGCAGGAGATCCTTGGCATGGATGTCGATATCGGTCTGCTGACCCTGGAGCCCGTAGAGCAGTGGCTGGTGGATCAGTACCCGGCTGTTTGGGAGCACCGAACGCTTGCCTTCGGTCCCCGCTGCCAGCAGGACGGCCGCCATGGAGGCCGCCTGGCCCACACACAGCGTGGCGACGTCCGGCTTGATGTACTGCATGGTGTCGTAGATCGCGAGCCCGGCGGTGATCGAGCCACCCGGCGAATTGATGTAGATCGCGATGTCCTTCTCCGGGTTTTCGGCCTCGAGAAAGAGCATCTGGGCAATCACCAGATTCGACACGTCATCGTCGATCGGACGACCCACGAAGATGATGTTGTCCTTGAGGAGGCGGGAGTAGATGTCGTAGGCCCGCTCTCCCCGATTCGTCTGTTCCACTACCATTGGGATCAGCATTTCTGGTCCGCTCCCTAATCTTGATCGTCGGGTTCAGTTTGCCCGACCGTATCGTCAGAATCTGTCATTTCCGGATCAGTCGATTCGCCCATGAGATGACGCATCGTCTTTTCCCGGCGGAGTTGGGCACGCAGCGGACCCAGCCTCCCGGCTCGGTCCAGAGCCTGTCTCACGGCGACCGTGGTCTTGCCCTCGGCACGGGCCAGATTCGCCAGGGTCTGCTCGAACTCCGCTTCGGTGACTTCCAGCGCCTGATTCTTGGCGATGGCATCCAGGATCAAACGAGAGTGGACATGGTTCTCGGCTTGAGGTCGAACCTTCTCCCCCATCTCCCGCCAATCCAGTTGGGTCTTCTCGAGATCGACTCCACGCATGGCGAGCCCGCTCGCATAGTCACGGAGCATCGCCTCGATCTCCTGATCCACGACCCCTCGGGGGAGGCTGAGCGGATGCCGCTCTCGTAGCTGGTCGGTGAGGCTCCGTTCACGCTGCTGCCGACGCTCCTGCTCCTTTTCCTGCTCGAGACGTTTGGCCAACGCCTCCTTGAGAGCCCCAAGATCCGAGAACTCGCCGACGCGAGCAGCAAAGGCGTCGTCGGCCGGTGGCAAATCGCGCTCCTTGACCTCGGTAATCTGCAGCCTGAAGCGTTGCTCGACGGCATCTTCACCTTCACCTTGTCGTCGCACGACATCCGTCGCCTGTCCGGCGGTCTTCCCGGTCGCCTCCAGGGTCAGCTCTTCCCACACCTGCGGATCACCGACTTCGAACGAGATCGTCTGCTCCTCGGGCTCGGAGTCGCCATCCTGTGGGGTCAGCGCTCCGACCACCAGATCACCGTGGGCGGCGGCGCGCTCGACGGCAACCCACTCCGCAACATTGCGTCGCAGATCGTCGAGCGTCGTTTCGATCTCCTCGGCCGTGGGAGTGACTTCCAACTCGGGCAGCTCGAAATTCTCCAGATCACCGATCTCGATCTCGGGTCGGGTCTCGACCGAAGCGACAAAGGTCAGCTCGGCACCCGGCTGGAGATCCACGTCTTCGAGGCTCGGGGGCAGCAGCGGATCGAGCTCTTTCTCGGCTTCCGCCTGCCGCCAATACCGGGGCACCAGACGATCGATGACCTCCTGCTCGATATCACTCTGAAACCGCTGTTCGACCAGCTCCCGGGGCACCTTTCCCTTGCGGAATCCGGGCAGCTTCGACTTGCGCCGGAACTCTTCGACGACTCTCCGGGTCTCGGCTTCGACTGCCGGCGCCGGCACCTCGATCTTGAGCTGCTTACGGCAGGGCCCGACTTCGTCGATCGATAGTACGACACTCATATCTCACTTACACTTTCTACGAATACAGGCGCCAAACAGTTGGTGCGAAAGGGGGGACTCGAACCCCCACCCCGATTACGGGACTAGATCCTAAGTCTAGCGCGTCTACCAGTTCCGCCACTTTCGCTTCGGGAGTGCTGGTACCGACCCACCGGAGAGATCCAATCGGGCTGGTGA
>CALILB010000111.1 GCA_938016625.1 uncultured bacterium
GGCTCCTGGAGTGGCGCCTCAACGCCTATCGACACTGGCTCACGCTGACCGAGCCCACCTGGGCCAACATTCAATACGAGCCGGTCGACTACCAGGCGATCTCCTACTACTCGGCGCCAAAGTCGAAAGAGGATGGGCCAAAGAGCCTGGACGAGGTGGATCCGGAGATCATCAGGACCTACGAGAAGCTGGGTATTCCGCTGGAAGAGCAGAAGATGTTGGCGGGTGTTGCCGTCGACGCCGTATTCGACAGCGTCTCGGTGGCGACCACCTTCAAGGAGAAGCTGGCCGAGGCCGGCGTCATCTTCAGCCCCATCTCGGAGGCGGTGCAGAACCACCCCGAGCTGGTGCGCAAGTACTTAGGGTCGGTAGTGCCGGCGAATGACAACTTCTTCGCCGCCTTGAACTCGGCAGTCTTCTCCGACGGTTCGTTCGTCTATGTGCCCAAGGGTGTGCGCTGCCCGATGGAGCTTTCAACCTATTTTCGGATCAACGCTCAGAACACTGGACAGTTCGAGCGCACTCTGATCATCGCCGACGAGGGCGCCTATGTCAGCTACCTCGAGGGCTGCACCGCACCGATGCGCGACGAGAACCAGCTCCATGCGGCGGTGGTCGAGATCTACGCCCATGAGAAAGCCCAGGTCAAGTACTCCACGGTGCAGAACTGGTACCCGGGCGATCCCGAGACCGGCAAGGGCGGGATCTACAACTTCGTCACCAAGCGGGGTCTGGCGGCCGGTCGGGCGGCAAAGATCTCCTGGACGCAGGTGGAGACCGGTTCCGCCATCACCTGGAAGTACCCGAGCGTCATACTCAAGGGAGACGACTCGGTGGGTGAGTTCTACTCGGTGGCGCTGAGCAAGGCCTATCAGCAGGCCGACACCGGCACCAAGATGATCCATGTCGGCAAGAACACCACCTCCACCATCATCTCCAAGGGAATCTCGGCCGGGTATGGTCAAAACACGTATCGCGGAGCGGTGAAGATACTCAAGGGTGCTGAGAACGCACGCAACTTCTCACAGTGCGACTCCATGCTGATCGGCGACCAGTGCGGGGCTCACACCTTCCCCTATATCGATGTCCAGAACACCACCGCTCAGATGGAGCACGAGGCGTCGACCTCGAAGGTGGGCGAGGATCAGATCTTTTACTGCAACCAGCGGGGGATCGACACCGAGGACGCCCTGTCGATGATCGTCAACGGCTTCTGCAAGGAGATCTTCAACGAGCTGCCGATGGAATTCGCGGTCGAAGCTCGGAAGCTCCTGGAGATCAGCCTCGAAGGCAGCGTCGGCTAGAAACCACACATCAAATCGAAGGGCCCGTCTCCGTGCCGGCCGATCAACGATAAACAAACTGAAGAAGAGAGAAACAATAGATGACCATGCTGGAAATCAAAGACCTTCACGCTTCCGCGGAAGGAATGGAAATTTTGAAGGGCGTCGACCTGTCGATCAATCCCGGCGAGGTACACGCCATCATGGGACCCAACGGCTCGGGCAAATCGACTTTGGCCCAGGTGCTGGCGGGCAACGAGGTCTACGAGGTGACCGACGGACAGATTCTCTACAAAGGACAGGATCTGCTGGAGATGGCACCCGAAGAGCGCGCCCGCGAGGGAGTGTTCATGGCCTTTCAATACCCGGTCGAGATCCCGGGTGTGAGCAACGTCTACTTCCTCAAGGCGGCTCTCAACGCCATCCGCACCCACCGCGATCTCGACGAGATGGATGCCATGGACTTCCTCACCTATGTGCGCGAGAAGATGAAGTTGGTGAAGATGGACGAGGCGCTCCTCAACCGCCCTGTCAACGAGGGTTTCTCGGGTGGTGAGAAGAAGCGGAACGAGATCTTTCACATGGCGGTGCTCGACCCGGTGCTGGCGGTGCTGGACGAAACCGATTCCGGCCTCGACATCGACGCGCTGAAGGTAGTGGCCGACGGTGTCAACACGCTACGCAACGACGAGCGCGCCTTCCTGGTCATCACCCACTATCAGCGGCTGCTCAACTACATCGTTCCCGACTTCGTGCACGTGCTGGTGGACGGAAAGATCGTCCGCTCCGGTGACAAGGAGCTGGCTCTCGAGCTCGAGGAGAAGGGCTACGCCTGGCTCGAGCGCGAGGTTGGCGCCAGCGAGCCGGTCGGCGTCTGATTGGGACTACGACGATGACGATGACACTCACCGAAACCGGTGTCGACCGGTACGTTGTGGAGTTCGACCACTTTCTGCGGGATCTTGCGGTTGCCGGTCCGGAGAGGATCGAGAAGCTCCGGCACACAGCCTTCGAGCGCTTTGTCGAGCTGGGCTTTCCGACGGTACGCGACGAGCAGTGGCGGTTCACGAATGTGGCGCCGATCGCACGGGCCGAGCTTCGGCTCGACTCCACCCCGGCGGAGGTTACGGACAAGGATCTCGCGCCCTTCGACTACGAAGGCTGTGCCCAGCTGGTGGTCGTCAACGGTCAGTTCGTCCCCGAGCGCTCGCGACTCGAGGGGCTCCCCGAGGGAGTCGTGGCCTGTGGTCTGGCCGATGCGCTGGAGCGCCATCCGGAGCAGATCGAGAGCCATCTGGCTCGCTACGCGAGAGTCGAGGAGCAGGCATTTGTCGCCCTCAACACGGCGTTTCTGCGTGACGGGGTCTTTCTCTACGTGCCGCGCAATGTGGTGGTCGAAAAGCCTGTCAACATCGTGATGGTCGGCCGGCCGGAGGATCGTCCGATCGGCTTTTTCCCGCGCAACCTGTTTGTCGCCGAGGAGAGCAGCCAGGTGACTCTTGTCGAGCAGTACGTCACCGTCGGCGAGGGGAGCTATCTGTGCTCGCCCGTGACCGAAGTGGTGACCGGAGACAATGCCGTCATCGATCACTACAAGTTGCAGCGGGAGACGAGCGAGGCCTTTCACACGGCGACCTTCCAGATCCAGCTCGGACGCGACAGCAATTTCTCCTCCCACTCCATCTCCTGGGGGGGAGCGATCGTGCGCAACGACGTCAACGCGGTACTGGAAGGGGAGGGGGCCGAGGCCACGCTGAACGGTCTCTACATGGTCGAGGGCACCCAGTTGGTCGACAACCACATGCGGGTCGACCACGTAGCTCCCCACTGCGACAGCCACGAGCTGTACAAAGGGATTTTGGAGGGCAGCGCCCGCGCCGTTTTCAGCGGCCTGATCCACGTTCACCCGGGGGCGCAGAAGACCGACGCCAAGCAGACCAACCGCAATCTGCTGATGTCGCCCGACGCGCTGTGCAACTCCCACCCCCAGCTCGAGATCTTTGCCGACGACGTCAAGTGCACCCACGGGTCGACGGTCGGTCAGCTCGACGACACGGCGGTCTTCTATCTGCGCTCGCGGGGGATCGGTGAGGACGCGGCCAGGAGTCTCTTGACCTACGCTTTCGCCTCCGACATCGTCGACCGGATCAAGGTCGGATCTGTAAAACGCGACCTGGAAGAGTTTCTCTTCCGCCGGCTGCCAAAGGGAGACATTGTCCGGCAGGCGGTGTGAAGAGGGGCGTAGGGGCTTAAGGGCTTTGGGGGCCTCGAATATGGGCAATTGGAACGAAGCGGCCGGCCTCTGTGCCGGCCGTCTTTGCGGATGGCACGTAGATAAAACGATCTGAGAGAATCGAGTCTCCGAACCATGACCACCCTGGAATCATCAAAGCATCCCCGACCGGCCGCGGACGAGCGCCCGCCCTTCGACGTCGAGCGCATCCGTGCCGACTTCCCGGCGCTCCACCAGACCGTCCACGGCAAGCCGCTCGCCTATCTCGACAACGCCGCCTCGGCTCAAAAGCCGCAGGCGGCACTCGACGCCGAGACCGAGTGCTACCGGCGTTTCTACTCCAACGTTCACCGTGGGGTGCACTACCTGTCGGAGAAGGCCACCGACGCCTACGAGGAGGCGCGGCGCAAGGTGCAGCGCTTTGTCAACGCGGCCCGGGAAGAGGAGATGGTCTTTCTCCGCGGTACCACGGAGGGGATCAATCTGGTGGCCTCGACCTACGGCCGACAGCACGTCGGCGCCGGCGACGAGGTGTTGATCACCACCATGGAGCACCACTCCAACATCGTCCCCTGGCAACTGTTGTGCGAGGAGAGGGGTGCGCGATTGGTGGTGGCGCCGATCAACGACCGCGGCGAGGTCGATGTCGAGGAGTATGAAAGGCTGCTCTCCGAGCGTACGCGAATCACGGCGTTCACCCATGTCTCCAACGCTTTGGGAACCATCAACCCGGTCGCCGAGATGATCCGCCTGGCCCACGCCAAGGGTGTGCCGGTGCTGGTCGACGGGGCGCAGGCGGTTCCCCACCTCGATGTGGACGTCCAGGAGCTGGGCTGTGACTTCTACGCCTTCTCATCCCACAAGCTCTTTGGACCGACCGGTGTCGGTGCCCTCTATGGCCGCCTGGATCTGCTCGCCACGATGCCCCCCTACCAGGGCGGTGGCGAGATGATCCGCTCGGTGACCTTCGAGAAGACCGAGTTCAGCCCGCCACCCAACCGCTTCGAGGCGGGCACCCCCAATATCGCCGGCGCCATCGGCATGGGGGCCGCCATCGACTATCTCCAGGCTCTGGACATGAGCGCGGTTGCCGCGCATGAGCACGATCTGCTCGACTACGCCACCGCGGCGCTGGAAGCGATCCCCGAGGTGCGCATCATCGGCACCGCTGAGACCAAGGCCAGCGTCATCTCGTTTGTCATCGGCGATATCCATGCCCACGATGTGGGCACTATCCTCGACCGTGAGGGTGTGGCGGTGCGCGCCGGTCACCACTGTGCGCAGCCGGTAATGGATCGGTTTGGGCTACCGGCGACCACCCGCGCCTCGTTTGCGCTCTACAACACCCGCGAAGAGGTCGACCGTCTGATAGCGGGTGTCGAACGCGTCAGGGAGCTTTTTGGCTGATGTCGGAGCTGATGGACCTCTACCAGGAGGTCATCCTCGACCACAACAAGAAGCCGCGCAATCGCGGCACGATGGACGATGCCGACCACGAGGCAAAGGGCGACAATCCCCTCTGTGGAGACCAGCTGACGCTCTTTGTGAAGATGGATGGTGATCGCGTCACCGAGATCCGCTTCGAGGGCCGCGGGTGCGCCATCTCAGTGGCCTCGGCTTCGCTGATGACCGAGACGATCACCGGCAAGAGCCAGGCCGAGATCGGGACCCTCTACGAGAGCTTTCACGAGCTGCTGACCGGGGACCCGAGCGTCGCCGCCGAGGCCGGTGAAGAGCTCGGCAAGCTGCGGGTCTTCGAGGGGGTGCGCGAGTTCCCCGTCCGCGTCAAGTGCGCGACCCTCGCGTGGCACACTCTGATGGCCGCCCTCGAAGGCAAAGACGCCTCCGTCACCACCGAATAGCTATCTCCTCACTGATTGAAGCGGCCGGCCTCCGTGCCGGCCGAAGGTAGTGCTACCTGCTAACGGTTTGTGGTGGCCCGGTCTCGGAACCTCCGGGGCCTCCCCTCCGCTACGCGGGAGATGGCTCCGCTCCGGTGAGCCCCCTCCGGTCCCGAGCCCGGGCAGCCACGGCGGTGCGGCAACGGTGCGGTGGTCTGCCACTCCGCTCCAACCGCGCACGCTCCACGGCCTGGGAAGTGTCCTGGTTTTCGCCTCAGCGCCTAGTCGCTCCGTCGGCAGACCACCACACCGTCACCGCCCCGCGCAGCCTGACGGTGGACGCATTCGTTACCCGGGTTCCCCCTGCATCTCCTCCACCACCTGCCGCGCCAGCGTGAGTCCCCCCAGCTTGCTGGCGGCGAGGTGCTTCTTGCCGTCCAGGGTGGTGACCTCGATCCGGTAGTAGAGCTTGTTGCCGGCTTGCATGCCACGGATGGGGCGGATGGCGGTGATCTGACCGCGTGGGATCTCGCGGGTCTTTCCTTGGCCGAAGATGCCGCCGGACAGCAGCAGCCGGTCGTCTCGGACCTCGAGCCGCCGGCGTTCGAACCAGATGTCGAGCACTGCCCAGAGCATGAGCAGGTCGAACAGACCAAAGACGATGGGAAAAAGAAGCGGGGCATCGGAGAAGAGGAGGCCGACCGTGATCGCGGTCCAGAGCACAAAGAAAGCCGTCAGGCCAAAGGCGGCTCCTTTGTGACGCGCGGCGGGGAAGATGAGGGTGTAGCCGCCGGTGGGTTGGAACTCCTTGCGGATGCCTTCTGATGCCAGGAGAGCGACCGGGTCCTGGGAGGACTGGTAGCTTTCTTCGGGCCCACCCTCGAGCTCGAAGTCGGCTTGGCTGTCGGCGGTTTTGAAGACCGGCACGTCGAACTTTGCGGCGTAGTCGACTCCCGCGGTCTCCGCCCCGACCTCGAGCCGCCAGAGGATCTCGTCGTCGTCGGTCCGCTCCTCGGTCGGTTGGGTGTCGTAGGGGATGGCAAAGAGCACCGGGATCGAGGCGCGGGTGGGATCGTAGTCGAGCAGCTCGCGATCGAGGTGCTGTTGCTGCTGCCAGAGTATCGACTCGCTGGTGCTGCGGCTGTCGCCGCTGCCCTTGGTCACCCGGTGGACACAATTGAGGGTGAGATCGAAGCCCGAGACCGCTTCGATCGCGACCGAGGTCAGTATGCGGCCCTCGAGCTTCCCACCGACGACTCCCGGCACGTTCGCCATCTCGAAGACCGAGTCGCCGTACTTCTTCCACCTGATAAAGGCGCGACCGGCCCAGACGAGCAGGCCTATCCCAACTAGAGGGAAGATGAATCCGAGCAAGGCAGCTCGATTCCCTTTCTCGAAGACCTCCTCGGGCAG
>CALILB010000112.1 GCA_938016625.1 uncultured bacterium
GTAAATGACGACTGGGACAGTGAAGTTTTTCAACACGATGAGGGGCTTCGGCTTCATCTCACCGGATGACGGCTCAAAAGACGCTTTTGTCCACATTTCGGCAGTCGAGCAAGCGAATCTAAGGTACATCACCGAAGGAGACAGGCTGAGTTTCGAGGTCCAACAAGACGCTCGCGGTCCGAAGGCTGTCAATCTTCAATCGGCCCAGTAGGTCCGCTCGAGCAAGCTACGCGAGCAAATGTGTGGGTGTGTCTGTTTGCTATTCCGGGGGCCTGAGTTAGGGGCAAGAGCGAATGGCGACTATGGCCAGCGAGACGACGGAGACCACGGAAAACCGCCAAGAGGCGGGAGACCGCCCGCTCATGGAAGCGAACAGCGAGGCGATCAAGAAGTTGGTCCAGTGCGCCAAGGACCGTGGTTACATCACTCACGAAGAGCTGATCCAGGTTCTGCCCTCGGACCAGAGATCCTCGGAGCAGATCGAGGACCGCATGGCCTCGCTTTCGGAGATGGGCATCACCGTCATCGAGAGCAACGAGCAGGACGATTCCGCGGACAGCGAGAAAGAGGAAGAGACCTCCGCCGGTCCGGCCGGCAATCTCAACGACGAAGATATCGGGCGGACCGACGACCCGGTGCGCATGTATCTGCGCGAGATGGGCTCGGTCGAGCTTTTGTCCCGGGAAGGCGAGATCGCCATCTGCAAGCGGATCGAGGCCGGCCGCGAGAAGGTGATCGGCGGCATCTGCGAGAGCCCCCTGACGATTCAGCCCCTACTGGCCTGGCGCGCCGCCTTGCTGGAAAACAAGATCCTGCTGCGGGATATCATCGATCTCGATGCGACCTACGATCCTGATCCAAGCGAGGCCGAATTGGCCGAGGCGGTGGCGGAACTGGAGGAAACCGAGAACGGCGAGGCCAGCAAGGGCGAGGCCGACAAGTCTGGGGCCAAAGCCAACGGCAAGGACGAGGAGTCCTCCGGCGAAGGCCAGGCTGTTGGTGAAAGCCAGGAGGATGGCGAGGCTGACGAGGACGAGGAAGCCGGTCTTTCGCTCGCGGCCATGGAACAGGCCCTGTTGCCGCAGGTGGTCGAGGCCTTCGACATCATCGCCGCCACCTACAAGAAACTGGCCCGCTCCCAGGATAAGCGCCTGGGCCACCTGCAAAAGGGCGAGCAGGTCCCCAAGCAGACCGAGACCCGACACGAGAAGCTGAAGCTGCAGCTGATCGAGGACATGAAGGATGTCCGGCTGAACAATGCCCGGATCGAGCAGCTCGTCGAACAGCTCTACGACAAGAACAAGCAGCTCTTGGGTCTGGAAGGCAAGCTGATGCGCATGGCGACCGACGGCGGCGTGCCGCGGCCCGAGTTCCTGAAATACTACCAGGGCCGGGAGCTCGATCCGCGCTGGGTGAGCCGGGTCAAGCGCCTGTCGGGCAAGGGTTGGGAAAAGTTCGCCGAGAAGCACGGCGACCAAGCCCGAACCATCCGCAAGGAGATTTCCCAGATCTCGGGGGAGACCGGCCTGCCAATCAGCGAGGTCCGGCGCATCGTCACCACGGTGAAGACCGGCGAGCGCGAGGCCAGCACGGCCAAGACCGAGATGGTCGAGGCCAACCTGCGGCTGGTGATCTCGATCGCCAAGAAGTACACCAACCGCGGCCTGCAGTTCCTGGACCTGATCCAGGAGGGCAACATCGGCCTGATGAAGGCGGTGGGCAAGTTCGAGTACCGCCGCGGCTACAAGTTCTCGACTTACGCCACCTGGTGGATCCGCCAGGCCGTCACCCGCTCCATCGCCGACCAGGCGCGCACCATCCGCATCCCGGTGCACATGATCGAGACCAACAACAAGCTGGTGCGCACCCGCCACCAGATGCTGCGCGAGGTCGGCCGCGAGCCGACGCCCGAAGAACTGGCCGTGCGCCTGGTGATGCCGCTGGAGAGGGTGTGCAAGGTGCTGAAGATCGCCAGGGAGCCGATCTCCCTGGAAACGCCGATCGGCGACGAGGAAGACAGCCACCTGGGCGACTTCATCGAGGACAAGAACGCGGTCATTCCGCTCGACGCGGCCATCCAGTCCAACCTGCGGGAGACGACGACGCGGATGCTCGCCAGCCTGACCCCGCGGGAGGAGCGGGTGGTCAGGATGCGCTTCGGGATTGGCTTGAACACCGACCATACTCTGGAAGAGGTCGGCCAACAGTTCTCAGTCACCCGCGAACGCATTCGCCAGATCGAGGCCAAGGCGCTCCGCAAGCTCAAGCACCCGAGCCGCTCGCGCACGCTGCGCAGTTTCCTCGATACGTGACCCTCAAAAGGCAAGTGTGAAGGCGATGGGCGCTCAGTCGTCCGGCGAATAAGGTGGGCGGACGACACTTGGTCGGACATTAGCTCGTCGATCAAAGATCAGGTTGGACTCGAAGGACGGATGTGGGTCGATGCGAATCCCGTTTGAAAGCCAGGCTCCAAACTGCCCTATCCCTAAGCAACTTGTTGTGTTCGACATAGCAAAAGATAGGAACAATTATATGCCGATATTGACCGTAACCACTGAAGCGAACTCAAACCAGGGTGGAATGTTCTGATGCTCGATATTCCGAGCGACAATCTGTTTCCGGTTCTTCCTCTTCGCGACATGGTGGTCTTCCCGCACATGATCGTGCCGCTGTTCGTCGGCCGTGATAAATCGGTGCGGGCGATGGAAGACGTCATGAAGGACGACCAGCAGATTCTTCTGGTGACCCAGAAGAATGCGGCCCAGGACGAGCCCACACCCGACGACATCTATTCGGTGGGCACGTTTGGCACGGTCCTGCAGCTGCTCAAGCTGCCCGACGGCACGGTGAAGGTGCTGGTGGAAGGCGGCGAGCGTGCCCGTATCGCCAAGTTCGCCGAGAACCCGGCTTTCTTCCAGGCCTACGCCGAGGTGCTCGAGGAGAAGGTCGGCGACGACAGCGAGCTGGACGCGCTAGCGCGCACCGTGGTGGCCCAGTTCGAGCAATATATCAAGCTGAACAAGAAGATCCCGCCGGAGGTGCTGGTCTCGATCAATCAGATCGACGACCCCAGCAAACTGGCCGATACCGTCGCCTCACACCTCTCGCTGAAAATCTCCAAAAAGCAGGAGCTGCTGGAGTGCGAGACCGTCAGCCAGCGGCTGGAAAAGGTTTTTGGCTTCATGGAAGGCGAGATCGGCGTGCTGCAGGTGGAGAAGCGCATCCACAGCCGGGTCAAGCGGCAGATGGGGAAGACCCATCGGGA
>CALILB010000113.1 GCA_938016625.1 uncultured bacterium
TGAGGCCGATTTCCTGGCGACCATAGGAAAGATCGAGATGCTCGATCTCACCCTGCCGTTCAGTGTCCAGACACCCCAGTGGGCCAACTACGAGCCCTTGAGCGTGAAGTACACCAAGCGTGTCGGTGGTCTCGACTTCGGTCTCGGGCGCAATAACGCCCACTGCCGCGCCAGCTTCCACCTCGCCACCCACATGGACGGTGAGAAACACTTCTGGGCAGCGGGGCGCACGATCGGCGAGATGCCGCTCGAGTACTGGCACGGACCCGGGGTGATCGTCGACATCGCGGACGATGTCAGCGATTCGAGCGTCTACACCCCGGCGATGATCGAAGAGAAGGTCGATCTGCAGGACGGCGACATCCTGTTGATCCGCACCGGCTACAACCGCTACGGCTGGAACAGCGCCGACTCGGACGAGTTTCGCTACATGATCAAGCACCCCGGTCCATCACCCGATTTTTCCGACTGGTGTGTGGAGCGCAAGATCAAGTGGCTAGGCATCGACTGTGTGGCCATGGAGCACCCGATGAACACCATCCAGCGGGTCTTTCATCCCAAGACCTTTGCCGAGGCCAACCAGAAGCTGATCGACCAGTTCGACCAGGATTGGGACGAGATGTTCCCGCTCGACAAGTACTACCAGGATATGCACCTGAACTTGTTTCCCAAGGGGATCGTCCACGCCGAGAACCTCGGCAATCAGCTCGCCGAGGCCGACAATGGCCGCTACTACATCGCCGCCTTTATCCAGAAGGGAATGGAGCTGGCCTCCTGCTGGGGGAGATTCGTCGCCTTCCGCTAGTTCTGGGGGAATACGCTGAGGCGGTGTCGGTCGTGAGTCGAATTGGCGGGTGGGCGCTGCAGATGCGGGTTGTCGCGGGGTTGACGATTCTCCTCATGCTCGGGATGCTGTCGGGCTGTGACTCGGCACCAACCGGCGGACTGAGGGTCAGCAAGGTCGATCGCTTCGACTTTATCGGCGGCGAGAGCTCCGATACGAGGATGGTTGCCGAAGGGCTCAGCGGAATCGTCTATGTCGGTGACAATCAATACCTGGTGGTCAGTGATCTCCACGCACGGATCCATCGTCTGTCTATCGAAGTAGATCCCACGACCGGACGAATACTTTCCGCCGAATTCGGAGAGCCGTTGGCATTGACCGACAGCCTTGGCGATGAACTCCCGGAGTCGGATCAGGGCCCGGATCGCGAAGGCATTGCCCTTGACCCTGCCACGGACAGTGTGTGGATAGCCAACGAGCAGACGGGTTCTGACACCACTTTCCCCTCCATCTCCCAGCACTCGCTCGAGACCGGCGCGATGATGGCCATGGTTCCGGCCTCGCCCCGGAGCGAGCTCTTTGTGTTCTCCAAAGCCCGCACCAATCAGAGCCTCGAGTCGCTTACCCGGAACGCGGACAAGGGTGAGATCTGGACGGCCAACGAGCAGGCGCTCACCGTCGACGGAGGACTACCGACCAGATCGAACGGTGCGGTAGTAAGACTCCAAAGGCTCGACAGTGGGTGTCGGCCGATGACGCAGTACGCCTACGTCACCGCGCCTCTCTCCGCGATGACGGCCTCACGCGTAGTCGAGTGGGGAATCAGCGGCGTGGTCGATCTGTTGGCCCTGTCGGGTGATGTGTTGCTCGTGCTGGAGCGGGCGGTGGTCGGCGGACTCGTAGGCAAGCCGACCGTCCGCATTCGTATTTATGAGGTGAACCGGGCCGGGGCAACCGACATCTCGAGGCAGCAGTGGGCCGATGGTCTCATCGACTCGACCGAACCGTATGTCCCCATTCAGAAGCGGTTGCTGGTCGAGCTGACCGGAAAGACCGGACCGGAGTCGAATTTCAATTTCGAGGGACTCGCCCTCGGGCCGAGGCTGGAAAGCGGAGAGCGTAGCCTGATCCTGATTGCCGATAACGGGACGGGCACGAGTCAGACGCTCTATGCCTTGCGACTCGTCGGCTTGGACCAGGAACCACCAACGGACCTGTGACTCGGATCACTTTCGAGCCTCGATGACGACCATGCCCTCGGTCATCCTTTTGATTGGGCCGGGGGCCGAGGGGAGGGGCCGGTCGGGAAGGAGCTCGAAGCCGGCCTGCTCGAGCTGGGCTCGGACCTGGGCGGCGGTGGGAAATGCGTACTCGGGCTGGTTCAGCGAGCCCGCAAAGGCCCAGTGCAGGCGTGTTGGGGGAGCGACGCCCTCTGCGGGTGCGAACTGGTCGACGACCAGAAATCTGCCGCCGGGGACGAGCGCATCCCGCACCTTTCGGAAGAGAGCGTCGCTGTAGAAATTGACGTCGCATTCGAGGGCCACGTCGAAACCCGAGGGTAGCTCGTCGGTCAGGAAGTCGGCCGGGTGGTAGGCGATTCGGTCCTCGAGACTGTTTTTGACGGCGAGCTCACGCCCCGCGACGCAGACATTGGGGATATCAACGATGGTAAAGGTCACTTCCGGGAACCGCCGTGCCAAGGCCATCGACATGACCCCGGAGCCACCTCCCAGGTCCATCAGCTGTTGTGCTTCACTCAGATCCAGAAATCCCGCCAACTCGGTTGCCAGGCTCTGATGGAGCTCGTAGAGCATGTGGGTGAAACGACGGGCACGGTCGGGGTCGTCTCGCATCTGTTCGACATACATCGGCGGCGGCAGCCCCAGGGTCTTCCAGACCGACCCGGACTCGCGAAGGTGCTGCGGCAGATCGCCGAGCACGCGAGCCCTTTCTCTCACCTCCTCGGCCAGTAGGCCCCAGCAATTCTGGTCGTAGACCTCGAGGATGGAACCCCGCGCGGTGGCGGAAGGCTCGTAGCCCCCGGCTCCCTGTTGGATGAGACCGGCTTCGGCAAGTAGCTCCAGCCAGTAGCGGCAGCGGGCCGGTGGTATACCCAAGGCGCCTGCCACTTCCTCCAAATCCAGGGGCCCCTCCTCGAGTAACCAGAAAAGGCCGAGCTCCATAGCAGCTCCGAGGGCGGCCGAAGTGGTGTATCCGTACAGCAGGTCGAGGACGTCGTCCGCAGTGGTCGGTTTCATCGAGTCCTCCTTCCCCAACTCTACAACCATCTCCGAGCCCATCTGCTAGTGTCCGATCGATCGAGACAGATGGTCGAAGATACACACCAGAAGAGTCCCGAAGCCGCCCCCGATGACGGAGGGCGTCTGGGGAATGGCGTTTCCGGGGGAGGCCGCCGTCCGTGGCTGCTCTTGTCCGCGCTCGTAGGGCTGGGAGTAGCCGTTCGTCTGGTCTTTCTGATCCTGAGCGGGGAGCTCGAGTTGTGGGCGGACGAAGCCCACTATGTTCAGCTGGCAGCTATTTGGAGCCGGTTTGGGTTCTACATGGGCTCTCCGGGATATCTTTGGCCACCCGTCTACCCGGCCTTCATCACCCTGTTTGTCAGTTTCTTTGGCGAACAGGGAATCACCGCGGCCAAGCTCGGTCAGGTGCTCCTCTCGGGTCTGATCGGCGCGAGTGTCGTCCTGCTTGCCCATCGACTCTTCTCCCGCCGGGCCGCCATGGTCGCCGGCCTCTTGTGGGCTGGATATCTGCCGCTGATCGGTTATACCCACTATCTCTGGCCCGAGACGGTGTTTCTCTCCTTTCTGCTCCCGGCGGTCTATCTTTTTGCGGTGCTCCTGGATGGGGATCTCTCTGCGGCGCAGACCCGCGTCCACCTGGTGCTCGTCGGGGCGCTGCTCGGTGGTGCGATCCTGACCAAGGAAGTGGCCCTGCCGTTACCGCTGCTCTTTGGTCTGGTCTATGTCGTCTTCAGGTCTCGTAGCCCGCTGCAGCTGAGAATCATCCGGGCGGCCGTGCTGGTGATCGCGACGGTGGTCATCGTTTTGCCATGGAGCCTGCGCAACGCCGAGGTCTACGGTCGCTGGGTTGTGGGTGGCTCGACGCTGGGACGGAACATGCTCTGGGGCGTCAATGCGAACTACTTGAATTTCGATTACACCAAGCCGGGGAGGGCGGAGATCCGTGCC
>CALILB010000114.1 GCA_938016625.1 uncultured bacterium
CCGGTGCCCAGAGCACCAGGCAGAGGACCGCCCATAGCAGCCAACAACCCCTGTGGAGTCCAGGTAGGTTGGCGCGCCGGCGCAAGACCTGTCGACTGATTTGTACTCTACTGGTCACTGCTCTCCAAGAACCGGAAAAAGTCCCCGTCGGTGGTTAGAAGGAGCCAGGTCCCCTCGTCGATCGTCTGCTTCAGAGTCTCCATGCTCTTGGTGAACTCGTAGAAGCGACGGGCGTCGGGGGATTGGTCGTAAGCCCGGGCGTAGATGTCGACGGCTTCGGCATCAGCGCGGCCCCGGATCTCTTCCGCCTCGCGAAAAGCCTCGGACTGGATGCGCTGGAGC
This sequence comes from uncultured bacterium, assembly GCA_938016625.1. GTDB lineage: Bacteria > Acidobacteriota > Thermoanaerobaculia > Multivoradales > JAHEKO01 > M0029. The sequence continues at coordinate 343 of CALILB010000114.1, forward strand.
TCGCGCTCCATCTGACCCAGAATGTCGGCTCTCTCGCCCTGACCCTCGGAGCGGAAGCGGTCGGAGATCCGAACGCGCTCCGAGATCATGCGGTTGTAGACGTCATTCAGCACCTGCTCACCGTAATTGATGCGCTTGAACTGAAGGTCCAGGATCTCGAGGCCCAAGTCGGCGGTACGCGCCTGGGCGGCGGCCAGGATTTGCTCACGGATCTCGCTGCGACCGATGTTGATCGGTACCAACTGATCCATGAGGTCAGTGGTCAGCTCCTCCTGTACGGGTGTCCGGTTGCTGGAGCGGATCACCTCTAGGAGATTGTGCTTGGCGATGGCGTTGCGGGTCTCGCCGTCGAGAATGTCATCCAGACGGGATTGCGCGCCCAACTCGTTGCGCAGACGGCGGAAGAACTGCAACGGGTCGCTGATCTGCCAACGGGCATAGGTGTCCACCAGGATGAATACCTTGTCCTTGGTCGGCAGCTCCGCGACTTTCCCCTCCCATTCGAGAAATCTCTTGTCGAAGCGGTGGAGCTTCTGGATAAACGGCAGCTTGAACTTGAGCCCCGGTGTGGTGATCGGGTCCCCCACCGGCTTGCCAAACTGGGTGACAATGACCTGATCCCACTCGTTGACGATGTAGAACGCCCCCGACAGAACCAACAGCGCCAGGACCAGGGCACCGATAATCAACCCGCGGATCATTCGTCACCTCCCCCGCCGGGCCGGCCACCCGTGAGATTGAGAAGCGGCAGGATGCCCTCGAGATCGCTATCCACGACGATCTTGCTCCCGGCCTGAGGCAGGGCCTCGGCCAGGGTCTCGAGATAGATCCGCTTGCGGGTGACCTCCGGCGCCTTCCGGTACTCGGAGTAGAGCGAATTGAAGCGGGCCGCATTCCCCTCCGCATGGTTGACCCGGTTGAGCGCGTAACCCTCGGCCTGTTGGATGGTCTGGCGAGCCTCGCCCTGGGCCCGCGGCACGACCTTGTTGTATTCCGACTGGGCCTCGTTGATCAACCGCTCCCGTTCCTGCTCCGCCTGGTTGACCTCGTTGAACGAAGGCTTGACCGGGTCGGGTGGATTGACGTCCTGGAGCACCACCTGATCGACCCGGATACCGGTCTCGTATTGATCGCTCAGGGTCTGGAGATCGATCTTGACCAGATTCTCGATCTCCGATCGTCCCACCGTCAGCACCTCGTTCACCGTGCGGTCGCCGACCACTTGCCGCATGACCGCCTCGGTCATGTCGCGGAAGGTCTCTTCGACGTTGCGCACGTTGAACAGGAATGCCTCGGCATCGGTCACCCGGTATTGGACAACCCACTCCACCACCGCGGCGTTGAGGTCGCCGGTGAGCATGTCGGCCTCGCTGGGCACCCGCTCGACGCGGCTGCGCACATTGACGGCAGTGGTACGGAAGCCGAACTCCTGCTTCAACTGGCGCTGGACGGCCACCTTGAACACCCGGTCGACGCCAAACGGAATCTTGAAGTGGAGACCCGGCTCGGTGGTGTCGCTGTACTTCCCGAGCCGCAGGACCACGCCCACTTCCTCGGGTTCGATCTGATAGATGCTGGTGGCCAGCAGGATCACCGCCAGGATGATCAACAGGACGGCCTTGAGCCCACCGGTCGGGATCCCCGGCAGCTTGGGCATCTTGGGGAAGTTGATGACTGTCTTTGTCGGATCGCCGTTCATGTCTGCACCAACTACCCAGGCTATCTCAGCCTACCGCCAAAGGCAATGCAACGCACCACCGGCCATATACTCCATCCATGCCGCCACGCCTCGACCACGAGAGCCTCACTCTCGAGATCTCTGTTGGCGACCTGCTCGAAGAGTCGATGCGGCGCAGCATCGGCTTTGCCAACCGGGGCGGCTACGAGCGGCTGTGGCTTGGTCAAGCGATCCACAGCCGCTACCAGGAGCAGGCCCTGGGGGGCGATCCCGCCTACCAGAAGGAGGTCTCGCTCTCGGTCACCTTCCCCCACCGCGGCTGGGAGGTGACCGTCTTTGGCAGGATCGACGGCCTTCGTCGCGACGAGGACGGCACGCTGGTCGTCGAAGAGATCAAGTCGGTCCGCCGCGGCACCCGCCTTTCACCGGCCCTGCGAGAGATGTACGAGCGTCAGGCGCTTCTTTATGCCTGGATGCTCCACCGCCGTGGTGAAAAAGCCGTTGGCGCGGAGCTGGTCCTGATCGAGATCGGCAGCGAGGCGATCGACCGTGAGCCGCTCGAGCTCAGCTTTGCGGCGCTCGAGGGGGCGGTCAAAAAGCGGCTGAACTCCATCATTCGCGGTTTCGAGGCAAAGCGCGCGGCCGCTCTCCGCCGCCGCGCCGCCGCCACCGAGTTGACCTTCCCTTTCCCCGATCTGCGTCCGGGCCAGCAGCAGATCCTGGATGCGGTCGACACAGCCCTCGAACAGCGGGACCACTTGCTGGTGGAGGCTCCCACCGGTCTCGGCAAGACGGTGGCCGCCCTGCTCCCGGCTCTCCGCTTCGCCCTGGACGGGGAGAAACGGGTTTTCGTCCTAACTGCAAAAACGTTGCAGCAGGAGATGGCCACCACCGTGCTCCAAATGCTCAACCGCGACGCTGCCTTCCATTCCCTCCGGCTGCGCGCCAAGGCGAAGATGTGCGCCAATGACCAGCTTCTCTGCCACGAGGAGTACTGCGCCTGGGCCAGGGACTACACCTCCAAGCTTTCCACCTCCGAGCTGATGCCAAAGCTGCTCGAGGAGTCGGGAACTCTGCTGCCGGACCGGATTTTCGAAGTCGCCCGCGACGCCGAGGTCTGCCCCTTCGAAGTCAGCCTGGAGCTCACCGGACAGTCCCAGGTCGTGGTCTGCGACTACAACTATGCGTTCGACCCCTATGTCGCCCTCAGAGACTTCGGCAGCGACCGCGACCTGGGTGACACGATCCTCATCATCGACGAGCTCCACAATCTCGTCGGACGAGGACGCGGTTACTACAGCCCGGCACTCTTGGCGAACGCGGCCCGGCAGGCGGCCGAGTCGATGGCGCGAGGAAAGGAAACCATCCACCGCACCGCCGCCGAGCTCTGCTCGACTCTCGCCCGGCTTGTCGAGCAAACGGTGGAAACGGGGCTAGTGGATCACGGGGCCCAGGTACGTGCGGCCGAGACCGCGCTGCCCGAGGAGGAGCTCTGGGCGCTGCGCCCCGACTTCGACGCTGCGTTTATCGATTATCTCGAGTACCGACGCGAGACGCTGAGCTTTAGAGCCGAAGATCCCTTTGTGGATCTCTACTTCGCGCTCCTCCGGTTCCTCAATGGTCTCGTCCTGTCGGAGGGAGAGGCCTTCAGCCACTGTGTCGAATCGGGTGCCGAGGGGCCGGCGCTGAAAGTACTATGCAAGGATCCCAGCCGGTTTCTGGGCGAGACGCTCAACCGGTGTCATTCCGTGATCGGGCTGTCGGCCACTCTCTCGCCAACCGACTTCTACCGCGACCTGATCGGGTTCGACCCCGCCCGGTTGAGCACGATCTCTCTTCCCAGCCCGTTTCCGGAAGAGAACCGTCGGGTCGTCATCGACACTTCGGTGGCAACCACCTGGAAGAGGCGGCCGGAGAACTACCCACGCATCGCCGAGCGGTTGTCGAAGTATGCCGAGCAGGTGCCGGGCAACTGCCTGGCGCTGTTCCCCAGCTATGACTTTCTGAATGAGGTTGCCGCCCTGATCGAGGTGCGGAGCAAGCGGGTGCTGATCCAGAATCGTGCCGACAGCGACCGCGAGCGGGAAGGCATCCTCGACACTCTGCGCTCGGCGCTGGCGGGAGACGTCCTGCTGCTGGCCGTGGCCGGTGGCGTCTTTGCCGAGGGCGTCGACTACCCGGGAGAGATGCTCAAGGCGGTCGCCATAGTCGGCCCCAGCCTGCCCGCGGTGACTCTCGAACAGGAGCTTCTCAAGCGCTACTACGAAGAACGATTCGATCGCGGTTTCGAGTATGCCTTCGTGGTCCCGGGGATGACACGGGTGATCCAGGCGGCGGGACGCCTGATCCGCTCGGCGGGCGATCAGGGAGTGATCGCCCTGCTCGACGAGCGCTTTCTCAACGGGCTCTACAGCCGGTATCTACCCACCCATTGGCTACCTGCCGAGGGTCTCGAGGCGTTGGTCGGGGATCCCGAGGAGGTGGCAAGCACCTTCTTCCAACCGGCGGCGCGGACCTAGCCGCCTGCTACCTGCCGTCCGGGTCTTCTCCGTCCGGGTCTTCTCCGTCCGGTCCTTCTCCTTGCTGGTCTTGGCCCTGTTGGGGGCTCGCTTGCGGTCCGCCCGGTGCACCCTGTCCCCCGGGGCGGATTCGCTGCTGTTGGGCTCCGGGACGCATCCGCTGCTGCCCGGCTCCCGGCGCCATCCGCTGTTGCTGGGCTCCGGGTCGAAATCTCTGCTGCTGCGTCCCGGGTCGCCCACCCGCGCCACTGCGCGCCCGGGCCTGGGCCAGAAACTGCTGATACATGGCTTGCTGCTCGTCATCCAGAATCTCGCGGGTAGCGATCACCGTCTCCACGTACTCCCGTTCCTGCGCCGCACTGATCTCGGACATATCGGCGATCAATCTGTCGATCCGGGCCCGATCCGGCTCATCTTCCCGCAGCTCTTTTTGCACCTCGCGGCGCATTTTCTCTATCTCTTCACGGTGCCCCTGTGTGCTCTCCAACAGACCACGCTGTAGCTGTACGAACTTCTCCCGGTCGTCGCCTTCCAGACCCAGCCGATCGGCGATCGGTCCGGAGCGATCGTCCATCGAGGGCGTCGAGGAATTCTCCTCGGAACCCTTGTCCTTGTCGGACCCCTGCACCGCCAGGGTTCCCAGGATCCCCACATTGATACCGAGAGAAACCGCCAACAAGATCCACAGCCACGACGTTTTCATTGCAAAGTCTCCTCCCTGCCCCTGGGCAGGTCGTTTTCTTTTCTCAGAACCGAGCCGCGAAGGATACCACCGGCGGGAATCAGAAGGGTGAGCAGCCCGTGCTAGGCCTCACTCGCCTCTTGACGATGTCGGTATTTCCGCAGGTGCTCTTCGACCAACCGGTGGACACCGATACGCTGCAGCTCGGAGCTCAGCACCAGAATCTGGTTGGGATTGAGCGGATGATCCTTGTAGATGACCTCCAGCACCCTCTTCAGGGCGGCTTCCAGCTCCGGATCGTGTCCGGTCTCCAGACCGGCCGCGGACTCAGGATCGGGATTCGGCGGATTCATGCATTTGCTCCGGATCGTAGTCGTAGACCAGCGAGCGGATGGTCAGCCGCGGCGCCATCTCGAGACCCTCTTCGTAGGGCCACATATCGATCGTTTCCCACGGGCAATAGCGGGCGCAGAGCTGGCAGCCGATGCAGCGTGCGAGATCTACTTCCACCAGTTTCATGAAATCGGGGTGCTCTGGTCCGGGGACGATCTCGATACAGTCCACCGGACAGAAGGCAATGCAGGCTTCACACCCGGTACAGCCGGTCTGATCGATTACCGCAGTCTGCTTGGGCTCTTTGGCCCGGGTCGCCTTGTCGACCTCGATCTTGTACCGGTAGGGAAAATCGTTGTCCATCGAGCTCTGCTCCCAAAAGGAATTCGAGTGCGGAGACTCTAGCAGAAGCGCCTGCCGGAAGTGCGGGCGCTGAATCGCTGCATGACAGAATCGATCGATGCTCGCTGAGCGCGTGGCCGCCTTTATCAGCTCTCCGGTCGAGGAGGAGTTCAACTCCCTCGCCCTCCAGGCCTTCGCCTTCCAGTACCAGCAGATCGAGCCCTTCCGCCGGCTCTGCGATCAGCGGGGGGCGACACCCGCCGGTCTCGATCATTGGAGCCGGGTACCGGCGGTGCCGGCCCTGGCCTTCAAGTCGCTCGATCTCGCCGCCGCCGAGCCTCGGGAGACCTTTCGCAGCAGCGGCACCACCGGCGCGAGCCGCAGCATCCACCGACATCCCTTTCCGGATCTCTACCGACTGGTGATCGAGTCTACTTTCCCCTCCTCGCTGCTCAAAGGGGCAGCGACACCGGTGATGCTGTCGCTTATTCCGAGTCGAGAGCAGGCCCCCGATTCGAGTCTCTCGTTCATGGTCGAGCATGCACTGCGAACCTGGGGCGCCCCGGACAGCCTGGTCGCCTTTGGCCCACAGGGTGTCGAAGCTCGACCCTGCCGCTCCTTTCTGGCTGCCCGGCAGCGTGACCGGCGTCCCACCCTGGTGTTGGCAACGGCCTTTGCATTGGTCGAGCTGCTCGATGGTCTGACCCGTCTCGATCTGCGCTTCCGGCTGCCAACCGGTAGCCGGATCTTCGAGACCGGGGGCTACAAGGGCCGCGGGCGAGCCCTCGACCGTACCGAGCTTCTCACCCAGATCGAAGAACGGCTCGCCGTGCGGCCCGAGTCCGTGGTGCGCGAGTACGGCATGACCGAGCTCACCAGCCACTTCTACACCCGGGCGCTCGACGGCGGCGATCCCGACCTGTTTGTCCCCCCCGCCTGGACCCGGGTCCGCATCCTCGACCCCGAGAACCTGGAGGAGTGCCCCGAGGGCCGGACCGGTCTCGTCTGTGTCTTCGATCTGGCCAACATCGGCTCGGCCGTCCACCTGCTCACCGAGGACCTTGGCGCCGCCGACGGCGAGGGCTTTCGACTCGTTGGACGTGCTGCGGGAGCGGAGCTGCGTGGGTGCTCGCTCACCGTCGAAGAGCTATCCGGCACCTGATGGGTGCCAGGCCTGCAAGATGCAAGTTCCGAGGAACTGTCTGCCACCTGAAGCGGCCGGCCTCCGTGCCGGCCGATAGGCGTTGTGATTTGGGCGCCTGTCATGGCCCGGTTTCGTGACCTCCGGGGGCTCGCCTCCGCTGCGCGGGAGGATGGCTCCGCTCCGGCGAGCCCCCTCCGGTCCCGAGCCCGGGCTGGAACGGCGAGGCGGCAACGGACGGGCGGTCTGCCGCTCCGCTCCAGGAGTGCACGCTCTACGGTCGCGGGATGTCGGAGATTCG
>CALILB010000115.1 GCA_938016625.1 uncultured bacterium
CTGGGTGGTGGCCGAGGCGATGGTGGTGTCGGAGACCGGGGAGATGTTGTCGCCAAAGGTAGCGCCGCCAAGGATCGCCCCCATGAGGATGACCGGGTCGGCCGCCAGCTCTGCCGCCGCCGGATAGAGCAGCGGCGCACAGAGGATGATCGTCCCCAGACTGGTGCCGGTGGCGGTCGAGACCAGACAACAGATGAGAAAGGCCGCGACCACAAAACCACCCCCGGTCAGCCCCAGACTCCCGGCCAGCCAGACGAGTGCTTCGACAAATCCGGAACCGTTCATTAGCGCCGCCAGCACCCCGGCCAACAGCCAGGCCATGATCATCAACAGCACGATCGGCTGGCTCATGCCACGGATTACCGTGTCGGCCCACTGCTTGCGGTCGCACGCCAGCAGCATGGCGAGAGTCAGAGCCGCTACCAGGATCGGCCAGAAACCGCGCTCGTCCGGGGCGCCGGAGAGACCCAGCCAGACGACACCCAGGAGAAAGAAGACAAAGGGTGCCAAGGCTCCGGCCGCACCTCCACGAAACTCGAGGGGTGCAGGTGGCTGAGTCGCAGTGTCCATTGGGTCCAACTCTTCTCGACGCGGGACGCTCCAAGATAACAGAGTGCCGTCAACCATAGAATGGGCAGCGAACCGCGACAACCAGGCCCGAGGAGACGCGATGACAGAAGCCAACGACATGTTCGAGCTCTACGATCTGCGGGTGGAGGTGGTGGCCGGCGAGGGCGAGATGGTCTGCAACCACAAGGAGGGGGACTACTTCGAGCTGTCGGGTGAGAACCTGTCGTTGCCACCCGGTCAGACCTTTCCCATCTACCCGCTGGCGGCGTTGTTGCCGCTGCTGCCTGCCAAGCAACGACAGACCGACAGCAGAGATTGGATGACCACCGATACCGAGATCGCTTGTCCCGACCCCAATTGTGGGGGGCGCTTTCGCATCACGCGGACCAGCCGACGTACTTTTCGCCACAGCGAGGTCACCCGAGTACCGCTCACCGAGGAGGCCGATTGATCGAGCGCTACGAGCTCACGCCGGACTACTCCATCTCCCGGCTGATCAACGGCGTCTGGCAGCTGGCCACCGACCACCGGCGACAGGCGGTCGATCGTCAGTCGGTGGTGCGCGATCTCTCACGGCTGGTCGAGGCCGGCCTCACCACTTTCGACTGCGCCGACATCTATCTCGGGGTCGAAGAACTGCTGGGCGATCTCCTGCGGGCCTATCGGACCTCTGGAGGTGGCCTGTCGGACATCCAGATCCACACCAAGTTCGTTCCCGACCGTTCGACGCTCGGCGAGATCACTCGCCAGAAGGTCGAGGCGGGTATCGACCGCTCGCTCGGCCGCCTCGGCGTCGAGCGACTCGATCTCGTCCAGTTTCATTGGTGGGATTACGACGTTGCGCGCTTTGTCGAAGTGGCCGGCTGGCTGGCCGAGCTCAAGCAAGCCGGAAAGATCCGTCTCCTCGGCACCACCAATTTCGACACCCCCAGAATGCACGAGCTCGTCGAGGCCGGCTTCGATCTCGTCGCCCACCAACCCCAATACTCACTGCTCGACCGGCGCGCTGAAGGCGGGCTGGTCGATCTCTGCCGCGAGCAGGGCATCGGTCTTCTCTGCTACGGGGCGCTGGCCGGTGGCTTTCTCTCCGCGCGCTACCTCGGTCGCAACGAGCCCAAGGCTCCTCTTGCCAACCGCTCGCTCACCAAGTACAAGTTGATCATCGACGAGTTCGGCGGTTGGGAGCTCTTCCAGGACCTGCTCGCGAGCCTCGACGAAGTGGCACAGCGGCACGACGTCAGCCCCAGCAACGTAGCGGTCCGCTGGGTGCTCGAGCGACCCCAGGTGGCCGCGGTCATTCTCGGCACCCCGACTGCCACCCACCTCACCGAAAATTTGCGGGTATTCGAGTTCTCCCTCGACGAGGAGGACGGGAGCCGTCTGGAGGGAACGCTGAGCCGCGCCCTCGGCCCAGCCGGCGAGCCCTTCGGTCTGGAGCGGGTCGCCGACGGACCACACGCCTCCATTTTGAAGACCGAGTTGAACCGAACCGGCTAGTCTTCATCCATGTCAGCGGCGTGGAAGATGGTGGTGACGGCCTGTCGCTCTCGTCAGCCCTCCGCGGCCTCGCCCCTGAGCAACGCCATCGCCTCGTTACGGCGGTCGAGCGAACCGGCTTTGCCCTGATAGATCTGGCCGGAGCCGCCACCACGTCCATCGAGAAGCTCCGCCACTCTTCTCCCGATTTCTCCCAGCTCAACGGCAGCGTCTTCACCGGCCGCAACGATAAAGAAGTCACCTTTTTCACCGCTGGCGGTCAGCAGGCCCAAACACCGGCCTCCACGCTCCGCCAACTCGCTGGCGACACGGTGGAGGAATCCGCCGTCGGCGCTCTCGAAGTGCGCTTCCACCACCGGCTCGCCGCGGGCCAGCAAACCCTCGACGACCGCTCCTGCCACTTCTGATTCGAGCTCACGTACTCGGCGACGGGCGAGACCGAGCTGCTCGAGCTTGAGGGCCGCCGCCGACACCAGCTC
>CALILB010000116.1 GCA_938016625.1 uncultured bacterium
GTGTCCCTCATGATGGACGAGATGAGCGACACCGAGCTGTCGCCCTGGAAGGGCCTCTCCCCGGTGGCCAGCTCGTAAAGGACCACTCCCAAAGAGAAGATGTCGTTGCGGCCATCGATCTGCCCGCCCTCCAACTGCTCCGGCGACATGTAGGGTACGGTCCCCAGGATGCGGCCCTCCTCGGTCAGCGGTTCGGTGGGCAGCTGGGTGGCCATCTCGGGAGCCGTCTCCTGACGGAGCTTGGCCAGGCCAAAGTCCAACACCTTCACCCGGCCGTCCTTGGTGACCATGATGTTGCCCGGCTTCAAGTCCCGGTGGATGACGCCTTTCTCATGCGCGGCCGCCAAGGCATCGGCCAGCGGAATGGCAATCTCGAAGATCCGCGCCAGCCGCATCCCGCCCCTTGGGATCAAATCTGAGAGCCGCTCGCCCTCCACCAGCTGCATGGTGAGGAAGTGGACTCCATTTGCTTCCTCTACTGAGTAGATGGTGACGATGTTGGGATGGTCGAGCGCGGCGAGAGTCTCCGCCTCCCGCTGGAATCGGTCCAGGCGCTCCCGACTCGCCGCCAGCTCCGGCGGCAGCACTTTCAATGCAACCTGCCGCTTCAAAGTGGCGTCCTCGGCGAGAAACACCTCCCCCATCCCACCCGCACCGAGCTTGTCCAAGATCTTGTAATGGCCGAGGTTCTGGCCAACCACCATGACCGCCCCCTTTTGCGATCAATGGCCCGATACTACGCCTGTCAGCACTGGACGGCACCACCCCTGAGGGCAGGTGGCTACGACCTGTCTCGATTGGCGAGCTCGGTGCGGCTGTCTCGCGAAGGGGTGCCTGATTTGGCCATATATCTCCTGACCATCCGTCAAAGCCACCCGAGTATCTTCAGGGGCAACCTCGTCCGACCAGCCCTCGCGTTGCGATTCGCCAGCAAATACCTGGAGTTCTTAGCGCATGGGCTCCGAGAGTCCAAAGCAGAGGCCTGCACCCCAGTCATTCGGTGACCAGACCGAGATTTCGATATCAAGAAAGTCCAAATTTCCTCTTGACAGACTTTTTGCGGACATTCTCGACGGGTCGCGAATCTGGCACGAATGCCCTCTGTGAGCCCCACATCTACGGGCTGAGACCCCTTCTCGGACCTCGAGACGCGATCGTTTCGAGGGGTCCCGATCACCCCGCCAGCGGCCCCTCATAGCCTCGAAAAACCCAATGATAGATTGAGAAAAACGGGCTTTCCGCAAGGGAGATGTCATGAGCCGACAACTCGAACAGACTCACTCTCACGACCCGGTCGAAGGGCCCCCAAAGCCCCTCGAGCGGCTGGGCGACGAGATCGCCGAGCTCTCGGCCCACATCAACGCGGCCACTTATCGACTGTTGACCCTCATCCGGGAGTTCGACCAGCGGGGCGGATGGGGCGACGGCTTTAGCTCGTGCGCCCACTGGCTGAATTGGCGGACGGGTCTCAACAAGGGGGCCGCCCGCGAAAAGGTGCGGGTGGCGCGGGCGCTAGGGGAGCTGCCTGTGATCGGTGAGGCGATGCGGAAGGGCGAGCTTTCCTACTCCAAGGTGCGGGCCCTGACCCGGGTGGCGACTGCGGAGAACGAGCAAGAGCTCCTGAACTTTGCCCGGGCCGGCACCGCCTCTCATGTGGAGACGCTGGTACGGGCCTGGCGCAGGGTAGACAGACAGGAAGAGCTCGAAGAGGCGGACAAGCGTCACCAACACCGTTACGTCCGAGCCTATACGGACGAGGACGGGATGCTGGTGCTCCGCGCCCGGCTCGAGCCCGAGGTGGGGGCGGTGGTGATGCGGGCGCTCGAAGCCGCGGCCGATCGGCTCTACCGGGAGACCGAGGATGGGGAGAAGACGGAGGAGAAGGAGATCTCAGGCGAGCAGAAACGGGCCGATGGCCTGGGGCTGGTGGCAGAGAGTGCTCTCAAGGGCGAGCTCGACAACGGCACCCGGGGAGATCGGTTCCAGGTGGTGGTGCATGTGGATGCCGAGGCGCTGGAGGATCCCGACCAGCCCAGCCAGTCGGTGCTGGAGGACGGGATACGCGTTTCCGCGGAAACGTCTCGGCGGCTGGCCTGTGATGCTGCCAAGGTGGTGATGACCCACAGTCCCGATGGCTCGGTGCTGGATGTGGGGAGGAAAACGCGCTCAGTGCCACCTGCTTTGAGGCGGGCGCTGACCCATCGCGACCGGAGCTGTCGTTTTCCAGGCTGTGGTTTGAAGTTCTGCGACGCCCATCACATCGAGCACTGGGCCGAAGGGGGCAGAACGAAGCTCGACAATCTCCTGTTGCTCTGTCGATTCCACCACCGGCTGGTGCACGAAGGGGGCATCCGGGTCAAGATGCTTCCGGATGGCGCCCCGAGGTTCTCGCGGGCCGACGGCCGGCCTATCCCGTTGGCCCCCAGACCACCGGTTCTGGCCCAAGATCCGCTCGTTGTGTTCGAGCAGCGCCATCGCGAAGAGGGGTTGGAGATCGATGCCGAGACCGGCTTTCCGAGCTGGGATGGCGGGTCCTGGGATCTCAACTGGGGGTTGTACTGCCTCCGATCGATCGGCAGGCCAAAAGAACGTTCCCGCGGGAACGTTCGGAGCAATCCACAACCTCTCGGCTCTACTCAGCTGCAACTAACAGGAAGCGCCGGTAATGACCCCCAGTACTAAAGCCAAAGGAAGCTCATTGGGTTTCCTTCTGCAGTTGCATGATTGGAATACCGTCGACCTCGAGATTCAGTGCGGTGATCGTGTCTTCGTCGGTTCGGATGAACGCATAGGTTGCCCTTGAAGCCTGGGCATAGAATCGGTTTTCGTCTTCGGCAAACAGGGGCGTTTTGTTGCCGTTCGGGCGGACCAGATAGAGCTGATGCCGCTCCGCTTCGAGTTTGAACTCGATGGGATTTCCCAAATATTGTCCGATGTAGTTTCCAGTGAATTGGGCCAAATCTCTTGCTGTCGGCGTGATTGGGGTTGGGAGTGGCACGGTTTGGCCGGTGGCGATGACAGCCAGCTCTTCGCCGAATCGCCCAATGTATTGATTCTCGTCATTGCTGAGGATCACGACGGTGGTTTGGTTGTCGGGGACTACCAGTAGATAGCTGTGGAATCCGAAAATACCGCCGGAGTGTGAGTAGGCAACCATACCGTTTGTCAGGGTGCGTTCGTAGATCCCATAACAATAGTTGTGGAGATTTTCCGTCGTCATTTTGTCGACGAGCTGGGGACTGAATAGTCTTCCCGAATATAGTGCCTCGGTCCATTTGTGCAGATCGTGTGCTGTGGAGACCATGGCTCCGGCGGTGAAAATAACGCTCATATCAAACGCTTCTTGATGTGGCTCCAGCGTTCCGGAGGGCATCCTTCGATATCCGACGGCGAATTGACCACCAGCGTGCTGGTTTCGGATTTGTTGAAAATCCCCCTGTTCCGGCAAGAAAGTGTGTGTCATCTCAGCTTTTTCAAAGAGGTGTTGGGCGAAAAAGGACGCAGCTGACCTTCCGGTGATCTGCTCGATCAACACCCCCAGTAACAAGAAGCCTGAGTTGCTGTACTCAAATCTCGAACCCGGTTCGAATCGCAATGGCTCTCCAACAAACGTGGCCAGCAGGTCCGCTCGGGTGGCGGGGCCGAGAAGCTGTTGAGTGGCGCCTTCAGCAAATGGTGCCGCGGCGATCCCAGATGTATTTGAAAGAAGCTGATGGATGGTCAGATCCCGCGCGGGTTCTGCCAGATCAGGCATGTACGATCCGATTTCGACGGAGAGATCGAGTTTTCCCTGATCTACGAGTACCAAAATTGCTGCGACGACGAACTGTTTGGTCAGCGACCCGATTTGGAATTGGGTTTGGGCGGTGGTTTCTTTTTGGGTGGAGAGATCTGCCGGTCCATCACCGCGTTCAAAGACAACGCTACCTTGTGTGGCGACCAGCACATAGCCGGTAAAGTGATGTCGTTTCTCTAACGCGGAGAAGTGGGAAGCCAGCTGTTGTGGAAGATTCTCGTGAACGGTAGAAGGAGGGGCTGCCACGCCAAACACCGTGGCGGTGAAAACAAGAAGTAGACCAATCGCAGACCGTTTCATTTTTCCGTACGCCCTGAGCTTATGGCATAGTGATTCCGATGAGGTTTCAAAGCCGAGCTCCTTAATGCGACGCGTACTCGCTGCGATCTCGCTTCTTCTCGCTGCGACGACCGCCAACGCGGATCGACCGACGGTCTACCGCCTGGAGATCGTCCTCGATCCTCCCACCGGAAGCATCGAGGTTCGGGGCGAGGTGGGGGTGACACTCTCGACAGTCGGCCCGCGAGTCCTGCCCCTCCGTCTGCACGAGGGCTTCGAGGTGCGACGGGTTTCGCTCGACGGTCAGCCCCTCGAGGTCACTACGGTTCCCGCCGAGGCGACCAGACTCCAGCCGGCAACGCAACTCGTCAAGATCCATCTGCCAGCGACGGTCGAGGACCCGGAGATCCAGCTCCAGGTCGAATACGGAGGCCATCTCAATCGGCTCCCCCAGTTCGGCACGCCAGCCGCGGAGGGAGAGGACAGGTTTCTCGACGACACGATCGATGCGGAGCGGGTGGAGCTCGCCTGGTATTCGGCCTGGTATTTGCAGCTCGGAGACTTCGGTCAGACGTTCGAGGCGGATCTTCTTGTCGCCTTGCCAAAGGGATGGACGCTGGTCGGGCTTGGTGAGCCGTCGCCGCCGACCCAGAGCGGGAGTCGAACCCGGGTCCGATGGTCGGCAAAGGCCATCCAGGACCTCGTCCTCATCGCCTCTCCTGACTTCGAAGTCGTGCGAGTTCAGCAGGACGACGGCACCGTGGAGATCTACTCCAGCCGCCTCCCCCGGCCCTTCGTCAAACGACAGGCCGAGGAGATCCGCACCGCCCTCGAGCTGTTCGAGCAGACCCTCGGGAGAGCCGAGGGCACATCGGCGACGGTCCGCCTCGTCTACTCTCCACGCAAGGCGGGACAGGGTGGCTACTCCCGGGCGCCCCTCATTGTCGCCTCGGAAGGGGTGGTTCTCGATGGACTCGCGGAGGGCGAGGTGACCTCCATGCTCGGCGGCCTCGCTCACGAGGCGGCACACTTCTGGTGGCACTTCGGCGTCGGCCAGGGTGACTGGATGAACGAGACATTCGCCGAGTACTTTGCACGGTTCGCGGTCGAACGGATCCTCGGCGAGGAGCGACCTCTGGCCCGGGCACAGCGGGCGGTGAGCCGTCTCCCCGACGACGCCCCACCGCTGGCCGAGGTGCCGGCCGACAATTCAGGCGATGGCTACACGATCCGGTACTTCAAGGGCAGCCTGATGCTCGACGCCCTGCGGACGGCCCTCGGAGACGAGGCCTTCTTCGCCCTCTGCCGGGAGTTCTACCTCGCCTTCCGCGGGCGCCGAATCGGGACGCGAGAGTTTCACAGCTTCTGGCAGCCCCGTCTGGGGGAGCACGCCGCCTTGCTAGATCTCTGGCTCGACTCCCCAGGCGCCGTTCCCGCGAGTACTGGTCCCAAAGCCGAGCTGTAGCCTGCCTAGGCGGGTCGATAAACCCTTATCGTCGACCTCGATTTCGTCCACGGCACCGGATGCTACGCCAACAACCGCGCCCGGCAGACGCTAGGTTGACAGTGCCGTTCGAGAAGAACGGAAGGATCGATTGCCGATCACGGTGCGTCACGAACCGGCCAGACATAGTTGGTGACGTCGGTCTTGATGGAGCCGCTGATGTTGCCGCTGCTAATGAGCACTTCCCAGGCGGTGTCGTTGCTGGCCGCGACCGAAGTGGATGTCCAGTAGTAGCCTGACACCACGTCGGAGAACGGGTCGCCCTCAGACCACTGACCCGTCCCCGCCGTGTCCGGGACGGCTGGAAATACCAACTCGTAGTGCACCAGGGTATGTAACTCGTGCAAGTGGGGCAGCCGCCACTGGCCCGCCACCGAGCCGTCCGAGAGTCCACAGTCACCACCGTTGTGGTCCGTCGAGCCATCAAACAGTGTGTTGGCAAAGTCCAACGCGCCCGCCCAGTTCGTAGCCCCGTTGGCACAGTTTGCGTCCTCCAGCCAGACCAAAGCCGTCAGATTGTCCGTGACCGTCCCGTCCCCGTTCTTCGTGAACCGTGGGTTCGGCCACGTCACCCCCAGCTGCAGATCGCCGTCCTGCCCCAGACCGATGCCCGTCCCGCACGTCGTCACCGCACCCGCGACGTCATAGCAGGTTGCCTGCCCCGTCCGGGGAACCAGAGCCAGCCCCAGAGCATCCACCTGTGCCTGCAGTGCCACGAGCATGGTCTCTACGGTGGTCAAGTCGCCATCCAGGGCGAAATCGCTCCCCTCCATCCCGTCTACCTGGTCGGCATTGAGGCTCGGAACCATCGTCGTCGAGGCCACCGCCAAGGGCGCTGTCCCCGTGGCCACGTTCGACACCAACTGGCCGTCGCTCTCCACGTCTCCGTCGGTCTTGATGCTCTGGGCCGCAGCCACACCAATCCATCCTGTGGCAACCACAGCCATCCAAACAAAAGTCGTTCTGCGCATGACAAGCCCTCCTATCTGCCTCGAGGCAGAGTGAATCAACCATTATCGGGGCTCCCTTTACTGAGGGCAGTGGTAGCGGTCACATGCACTTTTCGAGCTGAAGACCGAGGGGGCGCTCCAGGTCCTGCGGGCAAGCTGTGGTTAGGTAATGGCGGAAGCGCATGGGAATCGAACCCACCCTCGACGCCCCTTCAGACGCCGAACAACGGTTTTGAAGACCGCAGGAGGCACCAGCCCCCGAGCGCTTCCGCGGGGGGGATTGTAACCAATTGGGGAGCGGCCCGCCGGGCCGCCGGGTCACGCGGCTCAGCTGAAGCCGGAGCCACCGCCGCAGCCGGCGGAGCCGCCAAAGCTGGCCGACGAGGTGCTGCTACCGGTGCTGGCAAAGGTGGAGAACTGCTTTTCGACGTCTATGTCTCCGCACTCGGGACAAGAGAGTCCGTCGGCCGTCTGCCCGAGGTTTTGTAGAACCTCGAAGGCGGCTTTGCAGTTGTGGCAGCGGTATTCGTACAGGGGCATGGATTATCTTCCTGGAGATTGAAGTGTTTCTAACCTATCGCGCCGGGCAAAGCCCGGGACGCACTCTCACAGAGAACAGACTGGAGTCCGGGATTTATTTCTGACTTGGCTCGAGAATCTCGAGATCAGGTGGCCAGCTTGGGTCGAATGCTGCTCAGTCTCAGCTCGGTCCGGGCTTCCCGCTCGACCCACTCTTCGATGGCGGCTGCCGCTTCCTCGGATAGATCGAGGAATCTCAGTCCCATCCCCGGCCGGTGCCTGTCTTCCTTGGCCCAGGTCCGCTTCCAGACGACCTCGCATTCGCAGCGGGCAACGACATTGGCGGGTTCGGGCAGCGAGAACTCGACTTCGTATCTGGATCCGGGTTTGCGGGGGTTGATGGTGCTGATGAGCATGCCGCTACGACTGATATTGCAGGCGTAGCCAAAGAGCGTTTTGGGGCCGCTGTTGTTGGTGGCTTTGAGCACCGTCAGCGGCTGTCGCAGCTCTCTTCTCAGGTGCACTTTCGGTTGTTGTTCTGCCTCTGCGATGTCTGGCTGCCGCCTCATATCCACGATCCCTCCGAACGTCCGGAACATCACGCGAATCCTCCTTCCAGATTGCACCACGCACCCGCACACCCGCTATGAAGAACCTCACTTGACAACTCGATCGGTTCGCACCCCCCCGGTATCAGTACCGCCGCGCCGCCTCACATCAGGCCTGGGGCCAGCAAGGGACTGCGAGTAGCCGCACGCTCCCAGGCCAACCGACTCACTTTCTGTGACGCAGCACGCCAATAATCAGGTTCAGCAGAGATCGGTACAATACCCCGAAAGGGGGGTCGGGCGCCACCCCTTGGGGTGGCTTTTATTATCCGGTCCCTGCCGGCACCACTCCCCGGCGCTCGAGCAGGTTTTCACCAGGCTGGACGGTGAGGATCGACCAGGTGCTGGGAGAACTCGAAGTGCATCTCCTTGACCCAGGGGTAAAGGTCGGGGCCTACCCGGTGAGGTGGTCTACCTCGGGCCGAGCGCCTCGATACCCTCGAGCAGTCGGTCGATTTCCTCCGGGGTGTTGTACATCGAGATGCCGATGCGCACGAGCCCCCCACGCTCGGCCAGGCCCAGGACTTCGACGGCGCGGGCGGCGTAGAAGTGACCGTCGCGAACCTGGATCGCCCTCGTGTTCAGTGCTTTTGCCGCCGCGGCCGGGTCGACACCGTCGATGGTGATGGAGACGGTCGGCGCACGCAGCCGGTCGGCAAAATCGGGTCCCCAGACGGTGACCCCGGGGAGTTGTCGCACGTTCTCGTAGTAGTGCCGGGCAACCTGGTGCTCCCAGTCGGCGATGGCCGCCACCGCCGACTCCAGCTTCGACGTCAAATCCGGACCGTCGCCCCACGAGGCGATGTACTCGATGGCGGCTCGGATCCCCACGATCGCCGCATGGTTGAGCGTGCCGGTCTCGATGCGGTGGGGGGCCACGGTCGGCTGGGTTCGCAGGTGGTCGGTGGACAGACGGTCGAGCAGACCCGGTCGGCTGTAGAGGATACCCACGTGGGGGCCGTAGAACTTGTAAGCCGAGCACAGGAGAAAGTCCACATCGAGCGCGGTGACATCGAGTGGGAAGTGGGGTGCATAGTGAACGGCATCGAGTAGGAAGTAGGCGCCCACCTCGCGACAGAGCTCCCGCGCGAGCCCTACGTCGTTCACCGTCCCCAGGGCATTCGACGCCAAACCCATGGCCACGAGCTTGGTCCTGGCCGAGACCTTGCTCTGCAGATCCTCCGGATCGAGCCTGCCGGTTGACTCGAGCCGCACCTCCTGCACCACGATCCCCTGCTCGCGTAGATCCAGCCAGGGTCCGCGATTGGCCTCGTGGTCGAGCTCGGTGATGACGATCTCGTCGCCGGGCTCGAGCTGGCGGGCCAGCGCCCGGGCGAGCGAGAAGGTCAAGGTAGTCATGCTCTGACCAAAGGAGATCTCCCGCCAGCTGGGCGCCCCCAGCAGGGCGGCCACCGCTTCCCGCGACTGCTGAAGGACCTTGTCGGTCTCTTCCGAGGCCAGGAATCTAGCCCGGGCGTTGGCGTTCCAGGTCCGGTAGTACCAGGAAATGGCGTCGATGACCGACTGCGGCACCTGGGTACCCGCCGGCCCATCCAGATAGGCGACCGGAAGGTCTCCCTGACGGTGCTCGAGCGCCGGAAAGTCCCGGCGGCAGGCCAGGCACTCCTTGCTGGTGAACATCTCTCTTGCTCCCCCGGATCCCCTCAGAACCTGCGATATGGAACTATAACCCTTCTGCGGTCGACGGAAATGGTCAAACTCAGCCTGTTGGCCTCGCCGACATCGAGCACATATACTCGTGTCCCTTTGAGAATTAGAGCACCGCATGCCATTGCCTCACGACCCCAAAGTGCGAGCCGTTCTCGAGGAGCTCATGCAATCGAACGGCTTCTCGGGTGAAAGTCGGTTCTATCGATCGACTCTGCCCGAATTCATCAGGCCTGCACACAAACCAGGAATCTCTTTCATCTCCGCCAACGACGACCCGTCGGAAGCGGTGGTGGATGTCTACTCTCAAGGGCACATGTGTCTCGCGCAACAGGTTGGTGCCGGCTTGGCTTTTGCCGAATCCGAGGAGAACGAGTGGTGTGAGCCCGGACGAACAGTGGTCGAGCTGCGGTTGCAGGACGTCCTTGACCAGGGTGGATGCATTTATCCCGTCGAGTCGGTCATAACCGATCGGGTCTGGTACTTCACATTCCCCGACGGGGAGGTGCCGGTCCGAGCCCTCGAGCAGTAGCTTCGGAGTCGCTATTTCGGCGGCAGCCGAAGAGGTCGAACCAATCCAAAGGTCACCTATCCTGCGTAGCCAGCGGTCAGGTGTCGATTTTCGTTTCGTCTCGACTCAAGGACAACCAGTCGGTAAAGGAGTAGCCCATGAAGATTGCAAATTCCCCGAAGATCCACCTCATCCTCGCCGGCTTCGTCGCTCTTAGCCTTGCCACCACGGCGACGGCGGCAACGTGGTCGGTGGACAAGGCCCACACCGAGGTCAACTTCAGCGTCAAGCATTTCTTCACCCCGGTCAACGGCAGCTTTGGCAAGTGGGACATCGATCTCCAGTACGACGCCGAGGACCCCGAGAAGAGCACGGTCACGGCCACCATCGACATCGCCAGCGTGACCACCGGCAACGAGACGCGGGACAACGACCTGCGGTCCGGGAATTGGTTCGAGATCGAGACCTACCCCACCATGACTTTCAAGAGCACTAAGGTCGAGAAGGTAGGTGACAACAAGCTCGTGGCTCACGGTGTCCTGTCGATCAAGGGCCATGAGCAGGAGATCGAGTTGGCCATTGCCCACCTGGGAACCAAACAGATCCCCGCCGAGATGCAGCCGATGCTGCGTGGCTCCAAGCAGGTGGCCAGCTTCGAGGCCTCCACCTCGATCGACCGCGGCGACTACGAGGTCGGGGTCGGCAACTGGGCCGCCACCGTGGTGGTCGGCGACAAGGTCGATATCACCATCCTGCTCGAAGCCCACCAGCGCTGAGTCTCGGGATCGCCTCCGTTTCGGATACCGCCTCTCCACCGTGGGGAGGCGGTTTTTCTTTGCCGCTTCGTTTCGCGCTAGGCTCGGGTTTCGAATCAGTTGATCGAGGAAAAGGGGGAGAAGGTGCGTCCGCTCTCATCCGCTATTTGCTTGAGTCTTGCTCTGTTTGGTCTGGCCGCCACCGGCCCGGCTTACACGGCCACCGAGAACGGCCCTGCAATTACCGCCGAAGCCGTCAGCGGTCTCGCGCTGCGTGGCATCGGTCCGGCCCTGATGGGTGGTCGGATCGCCGACATCGCGATCAGCCCCAGGGACAGCAGCACCTGGTATCTGGCGGTGGGCTCCGGGGGCGTCTGGAAAACCGAAAACGCCGGTATCACCTGGAGACCGATCTTCGACGACCAGCCCTCCTATTCGATCGGTGCGGTGACCATCGATCCGACGAATCCCGATGTCGTCTGGGTCGGCACCGGTGAGAACGTCAG
>CALILB010000117.1 GCA_938016625.1 uncultured bacterium
CTCGACGGCCCCCGGCGAGGGATCGGAATCGAGGCTGAGCATGGGGGCCGCATGCTCGATGGTGGAAAAGGAGTCCAGCGGCTCACCACCGACCCGCTGGGTGGGCGAGTCGGGGGTGAGGAGGTCCGGGAAGCGCTCCTCCAACCGCCTCAGCTCTCGAAAAAGCCGGTCGTAGGCCTCGTCGGAGACCTCCGGCGCATCCCGGACATAGTAGAGATGGTCGTGATGCCGGATCTGCCGGCGCAGCTTCTCGATTCGCTTCTGTGCGTCCACCTGCTCCAACGGTCACTCCTCCCGCTGTCGGATTCTACGTCGCGGAGCGGAGAAAGAAACACCTCGCCGGTCCGCAACCCCGGGGCAGGGAGCGCCCGAAAGCAGAACTAGGTGGATTCCTGTGTCGCTGTGACTACCGGCTCAGGAGCTCAGTTTCTCCCAGTCCGAGGCCGGGGCGTCTTTGGCCAGCGCCAGCCCACCATCCGAGCCCACAAAGACCGGGTCCTTGACCACCCTCACCTGGCCGCCACCGACGTCTTTGAGAGCCTCCTGCATGACCTGACCGATGCCGCGAATCAGACAGCTGCCGCCCGAAAGAATCACGTTGCTGCGCACCTTGGCTTGATACTCGGGCTCCACCCGCGCGACGAGGTCGATCATGGTTTCGGTCACCGGTGGCAGCAGGCTCTCACAAGCGGCCTTCATCTCTTCGGTGATGTCGAAATCGGTCGGCTTGCCCTGGACCGGCGCCGACACCACGATCGGGTCCTTCGCATCGCCGACAAAGCTGTGTTGCTCCTTCCACTCACGGATCATGTGGCGCGAGAAGGTGGCCTCCGAATGCTTGCTGGTGATGAGATCGAAGAGCTGATCGTCGATGTAATCTCCGGCCATGGTGAGAGTCCGCTGATCGTCATCGGTGGGGTAACGGCCGTTCATGACGCAAAAGTCCGATGTACCGGCGCCGATATCGACGACCAGCGCGTGTAGCAGGGCTTCCAGACCGTAGGCGACGGCAAAGGGCTCGGAGACGATCATCAGAGAGTCGACAAGTCCCTCCATGGCGTTGCGCAGTTGCTGTTTGTTGACCCGCAGGGCCTCGGCCGGCACACCCACGACCGCTCGCACCTTCACGTTATCGCCATCTTCATCGGTCTTGACCAGCGACAACAGATGGGAGAGAAGCTCCTGGACCGCCTCGGCATCCCGTTCCGACCCCTCCCGAATGAGCCCCTTCTCCAGCGGCCGGCGAAGGTCCAACATGCCCCGATTCTCGACCGCATCATCACCGATGAGCACCTTCTTCTTGAGCACCTTGCGGGCGACCATGTCGACCGGCCAGCCGACATAGCTGTCGATCACGTGTCGCTCTCCGTTGGAGGCGGAGACCGCACTCCGTGAGGTCCCCAAGTCGACACCAACGGTCAAAACCCGCGGCTTACCACTCTTGCCGCCATCTTCGCTCATCACTCAACCCCCTATCTGGTAAGCCTGATTCAATTCTCGTGCATAAGTGTCGATGCCGCTGAAAAGTGCCTCCGCCAGAAGTTGACGGTAGCTGGGCATCGCCAGCAGCCTGGCCTCGAGCGCATTGGAGAGACACGAGACCTCGGCCAGAATGGCCGGCATTTCGGTTCGCACCAACACGCCAAATGGGGCGCTCTTGACGCCTCGGTTTCTGACCGTCGGATTGACCTTGGTCAGCGAATCATGAAGCGCACCCTGGACGGAGCTGGCCAGCTCTCTGGACTCTTTCTGTCTCACATCGGCGTACACGCGTTCCAGAATCCCGCGGAAATCTGCCAGAGAGTAACCGGAGCCCTGGTTTTCGGTAGCCGCCAACTCGGTCACATAGGGATCGTCCGTGGGCCCCAGGTAAAAGGTCTCGATCCCGCGAATCTCCTGGAGCTCCATCCAGTTTACGTGGATCGAAAGGAAGATGTCTCCCTCCGCCTCGTTTGCCATGTCGCCCCGCTTCTTGAGCGACTTGTTCTCGTCGGCTTCACGCGTCATGACGACATCGTAGCCGTGGTCCTCCAGCAGCTGCCGTAGCCGGTCGGCGATGTCGAGGGTAATGACCTTCTCCGGTAGACCGCCCGGCGCCACCGTTCCCAGATTGCTGCCCCCGTGTCCGGGATCAAGGACAACCCTGCGCAGAGTGAGGGGCATGACGGCCGGATCGAGCGGTCGGGGGGAGGCGTAGGTGCTGGCGGACTCCGCCGGCGTCCGGGCCTCCGCGACCACCGGTTCGGCCTGCCGAGCGGGAACACGGGCGACCGCGAGTTGGGATTCCGGGCCCTGGCCCTCCGCCATCGGCGACAAAACGTAGGAGAGGGCAAATACCGCCGCCGGCAGGGCCACATAGAAAAAGGCGCGAAGTAGCGTGATTTCCGAGCGGCTGCGATCGTTCCGCATCCCGGGCAACACGCCGTGGATGGTGTCGAGATTCTCGTCCACCGCCTGGCGGACAATCTCGCGCTTGATCCGGCTCAAACTGGCCATTGAAGGTCTAGTGTAGGCGGCACTTTATCGCCTACGAATGGAAGAGTTCACACGATTGCAGATTTTGCCTCCGTTGCGGCGATCCAGTCTACTATAAGAGATCGGGAGTTGCGGAGGAGAACCCCATGCTCGCAAACCGCATCGCAGCGATTCAGCAGGCTCTGGATGCCGCCGACCTCGACGGCTGGTTTTTCAGCTGCTTTCAGCGCAACGACCCGGTGAGCCTCGAGCTTCTGGGATTGCCGGAGAATCAGCTGGTAACGCGGCGCTGCTACTACCTGCTGCCGCGTCGAGGCGAGCCGAAAAAGCTGGTCCACACCCTCGAGCTGGAGATGCTCGACCACCTTCCCGGAGAGGTGACCCGGTATCTCACCTGGCAAGAGCACCGCCAGGCCCTGGGTGAGCTGATCGCCGGTTGCTCTCGACTCGCGGCTCAATACAGTCCGGACAACGAGCTGCCCGCGATCTCACGCCTCGATGCCGGCACGGCCGAATTCCTGAAGGATCAGGGAAGCGAGCTGATCTCTTCGGCCGAGCTGGTGCAACAGTTCGCCGCCGTCTGGACCGAGGACCAGCTCGCCGGTCACCAGCGCGCCTGCAGCGGGTTGCACCAGATCGTCCATGCGGCCTTCGAGGAGGTGGGCAAGGCCCTCAGAGCCGTTAGAGAGATCGACGAGTATGCGGTTCAGAAGTTCATCCTCGAGAGCTTCGAGCGTGAGAGATTGTGGAGCGACTCGGATCCGATCGTCGGTGTCAACGCCCATAGCGCCGATCCCCACTACCAACCCGGAGCCGATCGCTCGAGCTCCATCGGTCGCGACGACTTCTTGCTCATCGACCTGTGGGCCAAAGAGAAGAAACCGGCCAGTATCTATGCCGACATCACCTGGTGTGGTGTCTGCGCACCGGCGCCCACAGCGCGTCAGCAGGAAATCTTCGGCAGCGTCCAAGCGGCCCGCGACGCCGGCCTCGACTTCATCCAACAACGATACCCCCACGAAACGGTGCGTGGATTCGAGGTGGACGACGCGACGCGCCAGGTCATCGAGGCCGCCGGCTACGGCGAGAGTTTTATCCATCGCACCGGCCACTCGCTCGGCATCCAAGACCACGGGAACGGTGCCAATCTGGACAACCTCGAGACCCACGACACCCGACCGCTCTTCCCCATGACCGGGTTCTCCATCGAGCCCGGTATCTACCTCCCGGGTGAGTTTGGTGTCCGCAGCGAGATCAACGTGGTGTTGTCTCCCGACCAGGCCGAGGTGACCGGCGCCGAGCCGCAGACCGAACTGTTGCGTCTGTTGCCGTAACGGAACTTGTGATGGCGCCCGACCAGATCCTCGATAGCCACCCCCAGGACTCGG